>USBX01000142.1 GCA_900552995.1 uncultured Collinsella sp. | reverse complement strand
GTGGGGTGCGGTACATGAACCTCGGAGCCGCGGCGCTTGGCGACCGAGGCCATATGCGCGAAGGCGGCGATGCGGGGGAGACGTGCGAGCATGGAGATGGCGACGTCGATTTCGTGCTCGGGCGTAATGGCGTCGGGCTCGGCGTCGAAGGCGTAGAGCAGCAGCACGGCACGCTGAAGCACATTCATGATGCTCGACGACACCGTGGTCATGGGGAACTCTTTGACGTACTCATCGCTCAGGTGCCTAAAAGCGCCCAGACGTCCGCAAAAACCGTCGAGCTCCTCTTTGTTGGGCAGCGAGCCCGTGATGAGCAGGTAGGCGACCTCTTCGTAGCCATAGCGATTCTCGGCCTGGGCGTTGTTGACCAGGTCCTCGATGCTGTAGCCGCGCAGCGTAAGCTTGCCCTGGTCGGGCACGACTTTGCCGTCGACCTTGTTGTAGCCGTGCACGTCCGAGATGCGGGTAAGGCCCGCGACCACGCCCGAGCCATCGGCATTGCGCAGGCCGCGCTTGACGTTATGCTCTACGAACAGGCCCTCGTCGTACGGGGCGGTCGGCAGGCCGTGGTAGAGGTTTTCGCTTTCGGGCGAAATCTGACGGCTCGCCTCGTAATCCAGAACCAGGCGGCTCAGGTGATCGTCGAAGCGGTAGTAGATTTTCTTGGCGTCGTAGGCCATGCGCGCTCCTCTCCGGTCCGCTTTGGGGCCGCGCGCTTGGACGATATGACGTCAAGCTGCCCCGAGCGGCTTGTTCGCTACAGGCGGTACATAAAGTTAAAGACGTCCTCGCGCTGGATGGACACGTTGACGCCCGAAAGCTCGCCGGCCTCGGCCAGGGCCTTCTGCAGCTCGGCGAAGTCGAGCTTGGACTCGGCGGTGTCGGCCAGCATGGTCATGGTGAAGATGTCCTCGATAATGGACTGCGTGATGTCGCGGATGTCGACGTTGGCCTCGCCTAGGACACGGGTGACGCCGGCGACGATGCCGGGGCGGTTCTTGCCAAGGACGGTGATGACGATACGGGAGGACGAGATCTCGGCCATGGGAAACCCTTTCGCGTGGTTGCGGCGCGCGCGGGGCGCTCCGCTACGGTACAGTGTTCATCATTGTACCTGTCTGGCGCCAAAAGGGGTGTGCTTACTGCGGCGTTACACGTCTGCAACATGGGAGAAGGGGCAACAGGGTGCGTGTCCGCTGCGGTTGGTCACGCCGCGTTGCACAAAGACCGTGAACCTTTTGTGGGACGCGCGGTGCCGTGGTACCATAGCTGAGTTTGTTGTCTTGGTCGGAAACCAAGACGCCTTATGCGCTGATCGGTAACCAGCGCCTGACTAATAAGGAGTCCTACCATGAAGCAGGGTATCCATCCCCAGTATGTCGAGTGCACGGTGACGTGCTCCTGCGGCAACACCTTCAAGACGCACGCTACCGTGTCCGAGATGAAGGTCGAGCTTTGCAACGAGTGCCATCCGTTCTACACCGGCCAGCAGAAGTTCGTCGACACCGGTGGACGCGTCCAGCGCTTCGCCGACAAGTTCGGTGGCGCCGCTGCTGCCCAGCTCAAGAAGGCCGAGGAGGCCAAGGCTGCCAAGGCCGCCAAGGCTGCTGAGGCCGAGGCTGCTCGCAAGGCCGCCGCTGAGGCTAAGGCTGCCGAGAAGGCTAAGCGTGCTGCTAAGTTTGCCGAGGAGGCTGCCAAGCAGGCCGCCGAGGCTCCCGCAGAGGCTCCCGTCGAGGAGGCCGCTGCCGAGGCCGAGACCACCGAGGCTGCTGAGTAAATAGCTCGCCGCGGAATCGCTCGCATTCATGGCATAAGGGCCGTGCATCCGTTTGGGTGCGCGGCCCTTTTCTTTTTATTGGTGCAAGCCAACCTGTCCCCATTGCACCAGATTGGTGCGAAGGGGACAGGTTGGCTTGCACCAAATGGCAGAGAAGCGGCGTTTGGCCAGATAAAACCTGCCAAAATAAACCTGTCCCATTGTGGCAGGTTGGTCGTAGTTATTACGTGGCGGTCGAGGTCGACCGTATAGGCCGTGCCTTGTTTGGCTAAAGTACATTTATCTGTGTTTAACTCGCCCAAGGCTGCATGGCGTGGGCGATGGCCAAAAAGGAAAACCACATGGGATTCATGTCAAAGCTGCTGTCCTTTGGATCCGATAAGGACCTTAAGCGCTACTACAAGATCGTCGACCAGATCAACGGTCTTGAGCCCCAGTTTGAGAAGATGACCGAGGAAGAGCTCCGCGCCCAGACCGATAAGTTCCGCGAGCGTTACGCCAACGGCGAGTCGCTCGACGACATGCTCCCCGAGGCCTTTGCCACCGTGCGTGAGGCTTCCAAGCGCATCACGGGCATGCGTCACTTTGACGTACAGCTCATCGGCGCCATGGCGCTGCACGAGGGGCATATCGCCGAGATGAAGACCGGCGAAGGCAAGACCCTTGTCTCCACCTTGGCCGGCTACCTCAACGCTATCGCCGGCAAGGGCGTGCATGTCGTTACCGTCAACGATTACCTGGCAAAGCGCGACTCCGAGTGGATGGGCCGCATCTACAAGTACTTGGGCATGACCGTCGGCCTGCTCCAGAACAACATGCCGCTCGAGCTCAAGCGTCCGGCCTACCAGGCAGACGTCACCTACGGCACCAACTCCGAGTTCGGTTTCGACTACCTGCGCGACAACATGGTCACCCGTCCCGAGCAGCGCGTGCAGCGCGGTCACAACTACGCCATCGTCGACGAGGTTGACTCCATCCTGATCGATGAGGCCAGAACGCCGCTCATTATCTCGGGTGCCGGTACCAAGTCCGCCAGCACCTACAAGGACTTCGCGCGTGCCGTGCGCGGCCTTGAGCGCGGCGAGGACGTCTCGCACGACATGCTCACCGCCACCGAGGACGTCGAGCCCACGGGCGACTACGTCATGGACGAGGCCAAGCACACTATCGCCGCCACCGAGCGCGGTCTTAAGAAGATCGAGCGCCGTCTGGGCATCGAGGACATCTACGCCGACCTTTCGGGCCAGCTGGTCAACCACCTGCAGCAGGCGCTGAAGGCCCAGTACATGTTCCACCGCGATAAGCAGTACGTGGTCACCAACGGCGAGGTCAAGATCGTCGACGAGTTCACCGGCCGCATTATGGAAGGCCGCCGTTATTCCGAGGGCCTGCACCAGGCCATCGAGGCCAAAGAGGGCGTGCTCGTACGCGAGGAGAACCAGACCCTGGCCACCATCACCCTGCAGAACTACTTCCGTCTGTACGACAAGCTCTCCGGCATGACCGGCACGGCACTTACCGAGGATGCCGAGTTCCGCGAGATCTACAAGCTGCCCGTCGAGGTCATCCCCTCCAACAAGCCCGTGCAGCGCGTGGACCACGAGGACCTGGTGTACCGCACCATTCAGGCCAAGTACAACGCCGTTGCCGACGACGTTGAGCGTCGTCACGCCAAGGGCCAGCCGGTCCTGGTGGGCACCGTCTCCATCGAGAGCTCCGAGAAGCTGTCCGCCGCCCTTACCAAGCGCGGCATCGCACACGAGGTCCTCAACGCCAAGCACCATGAACGCGAGGCCCACATCGTGGCCCAGGCCGGACGCTACGGCGCCGTGACCATCGCCACCAACATGGCCGGTCGTGGTACCGACATCCTGCTGGGCGGCAACCCCGACGAGTTGGTGCGCGAGCGCCTGGAGTACGAGGGCCTGACCATGGAGGACGTGACGCCCGAGCAGCTCGAGCAGTTTAACGCCGAGGCCAAGGAGACTTGCAAGGCCGAGCGCGAGCGCGTGCTTGCCGCCGGTGGCCTGACCGTTATCGGCACCGAGCGCCACGAGTCCCGCCGTATCGACAACCAGCTGCGCGGCCGCTCCGGCCGTCAGGGCGATCCGGGCGAGACCCAGTTCTACCTGTCGCTCGAGGACGACCTCATGCGCCTGTTC
>USBX01000141.1 GCA_900552995.1 uncultured Collinsella sp. | reverse complement strand
GAGCCTTATCGTCGGCAGCGTCAGATGTGTATAAGAGACAGTTATCAATCCCATCGATTAGCAAAACGCGACATTCACCTGCGGCATTGACTGTCACAGGTGCTCCACATTCGGTCTCTGCAAATTGATAAACGTGTTTAGTTGTGTTTAGTAAACTCGAGCACACTATCCTTAACGATAAGCTCCGGCTCCAGAACGACCTCTTCGGCACGCCTGCCGCCCCTACCGGCAAGACGCTTGGACATGCAGCCAAAAGCATGCTCCGCGAGGACGCCCGGATCCTGCTCGATCGCGGTCAGCGCCGGCTCAAAGAGAACGTCGGCCGCCGAGTTGTCATAGCTTACGACCGAAATGTCACCCGGAATGCTCTTCCCCATCTCGTGCAAGCGCTTGAGCAAACCGAGGGCAATGTTATCCGAGCTTGCAAATACGGCGGTGGCGTCGGTCGCGAGCACCGCCTCCGAGGCCTCGTAGGCGCTCGGAATGTAATACTCGCTCTCGAACTCCAAGCGTGCGTCGATAGGCAGGCCGACCTCACGCAGTGCGCGCTCATAGCCGGCAAGTCGCTTACGCCCCGTATTGGAACGGCGCGCGTTAACCAGGCAGGCAATACGGCGGTGGCCTTGCTCAATCAGATAGCGGGTGGCCATATAGCCGCCCATCTCGTGGTCGAACATCACCTTGTCGCACTCGAGCCCCTCAATGGCACGGTCGACCATCACGGCAGGGATAGGCAGATGGCTGACTTCTTCGCGCAGGGCGCGGTCATCGGAGAACTCGTCACCCACCACCAGGAAGACGCCATCAACGCCGCGCGTCACCAGCTGGCGCAGCAGCTCCAGATCGTCATCGGCGCTTCCGCCCGAGCTGGTAATGAAGAGCGCATAGCCGTCCTCGCGGCAGCGCTTTTCCAGGCTACCGGCGAGCGAGGCAAAAAAGCGGCTCTCGATGTTAGGGACGATAAGGCCCAGCGTGCGCGACTCGCGCATGACCAGGCTACGCGCAATCTGGTTGGGAACATAGTGGTTGCGCGCCGCGACCTCTTTGATGAGCTTGCGGTTTTCTTCCGAGATGCGACAAGGCCGATTATTGAGCACAAGCGAGACCGACGAGGGGGAAAGCCCCACCTCCTGGGCGATCTGCTTGAGGGTGACTTTGTTGGCCATCTCGCTCCTTCCGGGTTTACGCGCAATCTCTTGAAAGTATAGCGACTACCCCTCTACCTCGGTGATAAACACTTTACCAATCCGGTGGACGGCTGTTTTATCGCCGCCAGCGCACCAAATCCGTCCGGGTGGGGTATATTGCAATCGATTGATGACAACGACCACCAAAAGGCGGATATTCGTATGCACGAGAACGATTTTTTTAACGAGGACCTGCTGTGCGCGCTCGCTGGCGTTGCCGGCGAGGACAACGTGCTGATGAGCGAGCCCATGCGCGAGCACACCACGTTTAAGATCGGCGGCCCGGCCGACGTCTTTGTCACGCCCGATACCGAGCAGGGCCTCGTCGCCACGCTCGATACCTGCTATCGCTGCGATCTGCCCCTCACCATCGTGGGCAACGGCTCCGACCTGCTCGTCGGCGACAAGGGCATCCGCGGCGTCGTCGTGGCGCTGGGCGAGGGACTCTCCGACATTACGGTCGACGGCACGCACGTCACGGCGGCAGCCGGCGCCTTGCTTTCCGATGTCGCCGCTGCGGCAGCCGAGGCCGGTCTCACCGGCATGGAGCCCATCTCGGGCATCCCCGGATCGGTCGGCGGCGCCTGCTACATGAACGCCGGTGCCTACGGTGCCTGCATGGCCGATGTGCTGGGGTCCGTGCGCGTCTACAAACCTGCTCGCCAGCTCGACGACGGCACCCGCGGTAGCGGCAGCATTATTGAGTTCGATGTCGATGAGCTCAACCTGGGCTATCGCAAGAGCCGCATTGCCGACGACGGTTTCGTCGTGCTTTCGGCCACTTTCAATCTCGCCCCGGGCAACGCCGCGATGATCAAGGCCGACATGGACGACTACCGCCAGCGCCGCGAGGACAAGCAGCCGCTCGACATGCCGAGTGCCGGCTCCACTTTCAAGCGCCCCGAGGGTTACTTTGCCGGCAAACTCATCATGGATGCCGGCCTGCGAGGACACGCCGTTGGCGGCGCGCAGGTGAGCGAGAAGCACTGTGGCTTCATCGTCAACGCCGACCACGCCACCGCCGCCGATGTCGACGAACTCATCCGCCACATCCAGGCAACCGTCAAAGACCAATTCAACGTAGACCTAGAACCCGAAGTCCACCGAGTAGGCGAATTCCTTTAACAAAGAAGGCCCCGAAAGGGGCCTTCGCCATATTTATTCAGATAACCCAGTCCGGTGCGTCGCGCCCCGAACCCGGAAGGTCCGGGACCGCGGGCGAGGCATAAGGTTGGTCGCGAGTTCCGCACGCAAAGAAGGCCACTTAATGTGGCCTTCGTCTTGCGCAGGACTGTAGAGCAGGCAACCTTATGCCTCGCCCGCGGTCCCGGACCAACTTACTTCAAACCGCAGCTACGACAGCGCAATACCGCCAAGCCAGCCCCAACGCACGCCAGAGCCAGTACCATAAAAGCTAATGAACGAATCGAGCGACTTAGACGTAATGGCACCCTCGTTGCTCATAACGATGCCGCCGCCAACGTAGATACCCACATGACCGTAGATAAGGCCCGGAGCACCCGTGCCGCTGTGCGAGGAATCGGCCACGATCATGCCCACCTGCAGCGCCGAGCGGTCGGAGCTATAGCACCAGGCGTTAAACATGTCGCACGCATTGCCTCCAAAGTAGCCAACGCCGGCGTTACGGAAGACATTGGTGACCCACGCCGCGCACCAGTTCTGACCCGGCGAAGGCGTGGAGTAGCACGCGTTGACGACAGCCTGCTGCTTGCCCGAGCCGGCATTCTGCTGCGGAGTTCCGGGCGCGCACGATCCACCACCCGAGCTCGAACCACCCGAGTAGGAATTGTTCTTGTTCGCGGCGGCCGCGGCAGCGGCGGCCTTCCTAGCGGCCTCCTCGGCCTGGGCGGCAGCGAGAATCTCGGAATCGCGCTGAGCCATGAGCTCCTTGACGTCGTCGGAAAGACCGTTCAGCACGGTCTGGACTTCTTGCTGCTTGGCCTGCATGTCCTGCATCTGGGCAGTCTGCTGGTCCTTGAGCTTCTCTAAGTCGGCCTTCTGCGACTCGAGCTCGGTCTTTTGCGCATCGAGCTCTTCCTGGATGGTCTGAATGTCCTCGATGGCGTCGCGGTCGCTCTTGTTGATCTTCTCAACGTAATGCGCGTTGGCGACGAGTTCCTCAAACGAGCCAGAGGCCAGCAGCAGCGACAGGATGTTCGTGCCGCCGGACTTGTAGCTGGCGGCCACGCGATCGGAAAGGTCGTTGCGCTTCTTCTTGAGCTCGGCCTTCTTTTCATCGATCTGGGCCTGCGTGTCGTCAATCTTGCCCTGGACATTCTCGATGTCGTTGAGGGTCTGGGCATTCTTGTTGGCCAGCGCCGCATACTCATTTGCGATGCTGTCGAGCTGGGCCTGAACCTCGTCGAGTTGGGCCTGGGCGGCATTCAATTTATCGGTGGTTTCTTTGGAAGCCTCCGCCGCATGGGCGCGAGCGGGCAGGCCAAAAAGAACTGCCGCAGAAGCGGCGCCGAACAGGGCCTTAAGGGCAGTGCGGCGCGAGAGCTCCTGGGAAAGGATGGAATCGCTGTTTGGTGACATATGTACTCCGTTACATGTTTATTTATATGTCGCTCAACTCATACATATTAGCGTACATATGGCGCGTCCCAACGATTTCCACGAACGGCAGGAAACTACAAGGTCGGCGGCTCGTAAGCAATTGTCAAATTTGAGGTAACAATTGAGCAAGCTCTTATATGAGTACGTTAACATAATCCCTGTCTCTTATACACATCTGACGC
>USBX01000140.1 GCA_900552995.1 uncultured Collinsella sp. | reverse complement strand
GCTCGGAGATGTGTATAAGAGACAGCTTGCGGACCGCGTGGATCACGATGTCCAGCAGCAACAGCACAATGGCCACGACCACGATAAGCACGGCGAACTCGCGCTTGCCCCAGTGGCGGCCGGCCAGCGACTTTTGCTTGTCGACGTCCTTTTTGTTGTACTTGGTGCGCACGCAATGCACCAGCAGGCGATGGTCGTTCACGCCGTAGGGCGTGCAGGTGACGAGCGTCACCTTGTCGGCGCCGGGCTCGATGGTCAGCGACTCCATCTCCTCGGGCAGCACCACCTCGGAGTCCACCATCTTGTAGGCGAGCGTCTTGTTCATGGTGTGCAGCAGCACCAGGTCGCCGGGCTTCAGCGAATGGATGTCGTCGAACATGCTCAGGTTGCGCATGCCCGAGTGCGCGGTGAGCACGCAATGCGTCGAGGTGCCGCCCACCGGCAGGCTCGTGCCCTCCAGGTGGCCGACGCCCGCCATAAGGACTTCTTCGCTCGTGCCGTGGTAGATGGGCATGCTCACGTCGATGGAAGGGATCTCGACCCAGCTCATCATGGGGTCGCGGTCAAAGATGAGCTGCTGAGCGTAGGGCTCGATCTGGTCGGCCGGAAGCTCGGTGGCCTCGCCGGCAAGCTGCTCGTTATAGGAGCGCGCTTGGAGCAAGATGCGTTCGCGCTCCTCGGCAGACAGCGCGTCCACGGTGCTGGACACGGTGCTGATCTGGTTGAACACGCCCGAGGCCTCGAGCCGGTCCAAGATCCACGGCCAGGTCATAAGGCCCACGCCGATAAGGATGATGACGATGGTGATGAGCCGGTCGGCCCAGCGCGGCAGTCGCTTGCGGCGGCGCTTGGGCTTTGGTTGAGATTTGGGCTGAGGGCTTGAGCCGCCGTTGTCCGCGGCGTTATTGCTCTTCATATGTTTGGCGCCCTGCACCATCGCCGGTCACTCCTTTACAGCTCAGGTTGTCTAAACAAATAATAGCCGATTAGCAAACTCATGCACCGGACAACGCAGCCTGACAGCATTGCGCAGCGCGAGTTGGGCCAGCATTTGCGTTTTCAAAATGTCCCGGATCGGCGGGGCGATTCGGGATACAATAGCTACAGGAAACGACGCACCCCGCGTAAGTACTTAGGAGCGCGGGCGACCAGTTTCCGACGTTGTTAAATGCCCGGGCCTCTAACCCCGGGCATTCTTATTTGCGCTTGTTGCGGCGCAACTGCCTTCTACCGTCCGCACCGCGCGTGCGCCTACGGACCTTAAACCGAACTTCATACGAGTCAAGAAACACGATGACGAACGTGCCCGCATCGGACGATGGAGGCTGGCTGCGTTGTCCAAAAAGAACGGGGCAGACTCCAGTGCAGAGTCTGCCCCGAAAAGAGAATGGCAAAGCAAGAACGTGGATAGATGAGAAAAGTGTCCGCAAGTCTCATGGCCATCACATCCCACCTGCCAAAGGGATGGGTGAGCGAGCGTTACTCCTGCTCGGACTCCTCAGCCTGCTTACGGCTGCGGATGAGGTGCGCCACACCGATGCACAGCACCGCGCCACCAGCAATCCAAGTGAAGGTCACGCCGTTAAGGCCGGTCAGCGGGAGCCCAACCTGCTTGGTATCGCCAACGGTGATGTTAAAGGTACCGTCGGAGTCCTTCTCCGAGTCAGACTTCGCCGTCAGCTTGTTGTCGCCAGAATTTCTGTCGGTGAGGCCGGCGATAATCTTGTCGTTCTGGTTCTTAGGATCAAGCGTGCTTCCGAGCAGAGTAAGACCGGCACCCGGATCATCGACCTTCATGGTCGGCTTGATCTCGAAGGTGAAAGGCTCGACCGTGGTATAACCGTCGGGAGCAGAAGTTTCCGTGACGGTATAGACACCGGCGTCGAGACCGACGACTTTGATGATGCCGCCATTGGCGGTCTTGAATTTCCAGGGGGTTTTGTCAAGGGAGCCATTCTGCTGGACGTACAAATTCGTGGATGCACCATCGTCCGCTCCGGTGGCCTGGATGGTGAACTCGGCACCGTCGAGGGCCGCCTCGGTGCCCAGGTCGACCTTGTTGATCTTGAGGCCGTAGGTGTAGTCCTTGACCTTGTCAGGCGGAGTCTGGCCCTTGCCATCCTTGTTCATGGGATTGTTGGAGTAGTTAAGTATCACGGTGTTGTCGTTACCCTCAGTGCCGGCAACAATAGCGTCCGTGTTAATCCGCGCCTTATAGGAGACGACGACACAGGATTGTTTAGTGATTCCGCTGACGTCCTTCAGGTTTTCACAGGTCCACTTTGTCGTCTTAGCACCAGTCGAACTATCGACAGTTTCAGCACTCTGTTTAAAGTTGTTCGTAATTTTCTGACCGGTCTTGTGGGTCAGATCGCCTTTTGCATCGCTCACGCTATCGTATAGATAGACCTCAGCGCCCGGCTGCAGCGTCAGGCCCTTGGAGATCTGGTCGGAGAACTGATAGAAATACGTGTCGTACTTATCGAAGTTCTCGGCGACGGTGCCGTAGAGGTTGTACGTCACGTCCTGGCCGATCTGGGAGTCGGCGGCGTCATGCTCTTTGCTGTCGGCATCGCTCACGATCTTCTTCTCGACGGTAGGGATTCCGGTTTTCTCGGTGACTTTAACGGGCGTGTTCCCCACGACAGTGAAGATGGGAGACGTGCCCGCCTCGCCGTCCTCGATGGTGACGGCATCGGTCACAAAGAGCCAGTAACCGTGCTCAAGATTGTCAACCTTGTGGTTATTGGTTTTAGTAGTGGTGGTAAGGCCATCTACAGCATCGGCAATCTTATAAGCAATGCTGCCGGACGCCACGCGGGTCGTCTCGTCGGTTTCCCTCACCTTATTCGTAATCCAGTCCGCGGCGTCCTGGGCAGTCTTTCCCGTATAGGAATTGTCCTCTTCATTGATAACATCCTTGACGGCTTTCTCCACGCTATCGTTTGCCCAAGTGATGTTGGCAACTTTACCGCCGTCAACATCAGCCTTAAAAATCTGATAACCCTGGAACTCGGTAGTGTTGCCCTCAACGTTCTCGATTGTCACCGAGCCGTTCGCATCCGCCGCAAACGCCATGGTCACCGGGGCCATGACGCCGCCGAAGCTCAGGGCTGCTGTGAGGCCGGCGGTTACTGCCAGGCGTGCGATGTTCTTGTTCATGCTCATCTTCTTTTCCTCCATTTTCCGGTTGGTTCTCATTCGATCGGTCATCATCTGTCTGAATCTTAGCATCTACTTCGCTACGTCTCGCCCCGCTCTCTGCGGGGCTGCCAGCTACTCTTTATGGCTGCCACCTCCCCGCTTGACCAGGAGCGCGACCACGAGGAGCGCGGCTCCGGCGACCGCTGCGGCGGCCGCGGCGTACATTGCCATATCGCCAGTCGAGGGCATAAAGCCTCCGGTGGTAATGCTAGGGGGTGTGCCGGTGGGCGTGTTGATGAGCGACGCCTCCAGGCTGCCCGTCGACCCGTCCGCGCTGTCGGCGCGCAGGGGCGACGCGGCCGTGATGGTGAGCTTGGGCTTGGCGGCGGCCACCTGGTCGACGTCCAGGCCCTCGGCCTTGACTGTCACGGAGCGCGTACCCTCAAAGGCGGTGTAGCCCTTGGGTGCCTTGAGCTCGCGGACTTCCAGCTTGCCCGAGTCCACGCCCGAGACGGTCACGCGGCCGTCCTCGCCCGTGGTGACGGTGGCCTTGCCCTCTGTATCCCACGTGCCGTCGGCCGCCAGTGTGCGACCGCGGTCGTCGGCGATGCTCAGGACCGCCCCGGCAAGCGGCTTGTCGCCGTCGCTGCCGCGCTTGGTGAGCGCGAGATCCCAGGTGTAGGCAGTCGCATCATCGCTCGGCGTGCGAGTGAAGCCGGCGTCGCCGGACTGATCGGCAAAGGGAGAGCGCGGGTAGCGCAGGTAGACCTCGTTGGGGTTGCCCTTGGTGGCGCCTCGATTGCAGTTGGCCCC
>USBX01000139.1 GCA_900552995.1 uncultured Collinsella sp. | reverse complement strand
GGATGCCGGAGCGGACGGCCCCGGCTCGGACGCGGGCGCACTCACCACGACGGACTCGGACTCGGCGACGGACGGCACGTCGGCAACACCGGCCGCGCGCAGCTCTTCTAGACTCTCGAGCGTACCCTCGATATCCTCGTGCGTCTCCTCAAATTCGGCGGCGACGCCCAGGAATTCCTGAATGTTCTCGGCACGGCTCTCGGACTCCATGGTACCCTCGGCGCGGAAAGCCTGCAGCAGGCCCGTCTTATCGACGATCATCTCGACGACGTCCTTGAGTTCGCCGTCCATGCGGCGACCCTCGCGCACTAGCGAGACAAAGCTCGACAGGCCATTGCGCACCTTGGCGCTAAACATGCCCGTCTCGGCTGTTGCGATCTCGCAGGCCTGGAAGAACGAGCAGCGGTTGTCGCGCGCCAGCTGCTCGATCTTTTGGATCGAGGTGGAGCCGATGCCGCGGCGCGGCGTGTTGATGACGCGCTTGACGCTCATCTCGTCGGCCGGGTTCACGATCATCTTGAGGTAGGCCATGACGTCGCGAATCTCGGCGCGGTCGAAGAATCGCGTGCCGCCGACGATCTTGTAGGGCACGCCCGCGCGCAGGAACATATCTTCGAGGATACGCGACTGGGCGTTGGTGCGGTAGAACACGGCGATATCGTCGTAGCTCGTACCCTTGGCATGCAGCTTTTCGATCTCGCCGGCAATCCAGCGACCTTCGTCGCGCTCGTCGCTTGCCTGGAAAGCCTGAATCTTCTCGCCATCGCCCTCGGCCGTAAACAGGCGCTTGTCCTTGCGCTGCGAGTTGTGACGCACCACGGCGTTGGCGGCGCTCAGGATATGACCCGTAGAGCGATAGTTCTGCTCCAGCTTGACGGTCTTGCAGTTTTTAAAGTCCTGCTCAAAGTCCAGGATGTTGGTGATGTCGGCGCCACGCCAGCTGTAAATGGACTGGTCATCGTCGCCCACGACCATAAGGTTTTGGTACTTGGCGGCCAGCAGGTTGGCGATCTCGTACTGGACGTGGTTGGTGTCCTGATACTCGTCGACGCTAATGTAGCGGAAGCGCTCTTGGTACTTATCGAGCACCTCGGGGCGGGTGCGCAGCAACTCGAGCGCGCGCACGAGCAGGTCGTCGAAGTCCATCGCGTTGGCGGCGCGCAGGCGGCGCTCCAGCTCCAGGTAGACCTGCGCGGCCTTTTTGTCGTTGGGGCTATCGGCACTCTTGAGCATGTCCTCGGGCCCAATCATGGCGTTTTTGGCCGAGCTGATCTTGCTGCGGATCATGTTGATGGGGAACTGCTTTTGCTCAATGCCGAGCGCCTGCATAATGTCACGCACCATGCGCTTTGAGTCATCGTCGTCATAGATGGTGAACTGACCGGTGTAGCCCAGCAGGTCGGCGTCCTCGCGCAGCATGCGCACGCACATGGCGTGGAAGGTGCACACCCACATGCCGCGGGTGCCACTGGGGATGAGTGCCGCCAGACGCTCGCGCATCTCGGCCGCGGCCTTGTTGGTAAACGTGATGGCCAGGACCTGCCAGGGCTTAACGCCCAAGTCGCCGAGCATATGTGCGATGCGGAAGGTCAAGACGCGAGTCTTGCCCGAGCCGGCGCCGGCGAGCACCAGCAACGGGCCCTCGGTGGACAGGACCGCCTCGCGCTGGGCGGGATTAAGGCTGTCGATGTCGACGAGCGGCTTGGCGGGCTTGGGCGCCGGCGCGGGAGCGTCGTAGATGTCGAGCGGAACGAGCTCGGGCTCCGGCGCAGCGGGGGCGGTGTATGCATCGAGCGGCACGGGTTCCGGCGCGGGCGGCACGGGCACCGCGGCGTTCTTTTCCCAGGGCAAGGGCTGGGTCATGGGCGACTCCTCATCTGACAGACGGCGCGCCTGCGGGCAGCGCCATAGTTTGAGCCGTACCAGTATACCGAGCCGCGCGGACACCGACGCAAATCACACCACGACTCCGTTCGCCGCCGTCAGGCCCACCCCAGCGAATTTGGTGCAAAGGTATCAGGTTTGTCTGCACCACGCCGGTGCAAAATAACCTGACCCCAATGCACCAATCAGGGAGCCACCGATGTCATGGCAACGGTAGCGAGCGGCGGCCAGGGCGAACAAATTGGCATGAAAAGAGGGCGGCATAGACCTTCTGGTCATGCCGCCCTCTTTGAATGACAAGTTGTCGCCCTGGTGACCGCGCAGCGTCGATCCGTTACGCGGTTTGGTAAAACGCCGTAACTCCTACGGACGCTGGCCCATGCCACCCTCGAGGGTGACGGTCTCGCCGTTCATATACTTAAAGTCGGGACCGCAGAGCTGAACGACAACGCGGCCGATTTCCTTCTCGACGTCGCCGTAGTGGCCAGCCGGCGGCATGTGGACGTTGGCCTTGAACGCCTCGGGATAGGCATCCTGGAAGTTCTCGAGCGCGGCGGTCCAAGCAAGCGGGCAAACGATATTGACGTTGATGCCGTCCTTGCCCCACTCGTTGGCGGCAACGCGAGTCAGACCACGGATGCCTTCCTTGGCGGCGGCATAGCTGCACTGGCCGTAGTTGCCAAACAGGCCGGCGCCCGAAGCAAAGTTGACCACGGAGCCCTTGGTCTCCTTCAGGTGCGGATAGGCCTTCTGCATGTACAGGTAGGTGGCATACAGGCCAGAGTAAATGGCCAGGTTAAACTGATCCATGGTGTGATCGGCAATGGTCACGCCCGAGGCGCTGGCCTGAGCGTTGTTGACGACGGCGTCGATGCGACCGAACTCCTCAATGGCCTTGTCGATGACGTTCTGGACGACAGCCTCGTTGTCCTGACCAGCAGAAACATCGGCCTGAACAGGCAGAACCTTGACACCGTACTCGGCCTCGAGGGATTCCTTGGCGGCCTCGAGCTTGGCGACGTTGCGGCCGGTGATGACGAGGTTTGCGCCCTCCTTGGCAAAAGCGATATCGATGCCGTAGCCGATGGAACCAGCGGAGCCGTCCTTAAGCGTGGCCTTGCCGCCGCCGGTAACGATCACGGTCTTACCAGTGAAAAGTCCCATACAAAGTCCTTTCAAATCGCGACGGGCCTGCCCGTCGACTGCGCGCATCCAACTTCACGCGCCAAAAGCTGAAATGCAACTTTAGCGGGTTCAAGCGAAAAATAAAGCCCATGGCAGGCGAACGGCGCAACGTCTTTCGGCGAAGGGAATGTCAAGTACAAACTGGATAAAGTGGCCGAGTTTTTGCTATCGACGCGAGCCATCGAACACGTTTTGAAACTTTGCTGCAGCGCGCGGGATGTCGGCGCGAGACTTTATCATAGGGTGACAAACAACGATGAGGAGCACATGCCTATGACAGACGAGCTGGACCCCCAGACTCAACAGCATATTGATAATTCCGCAGACACCATTGACGACTGCGATACTTCCACCAGAAGCGATGGCGGCATTGATGCCGCTGTCGAGGAGGCTCCTGCCGCCGCAGACGAGGCCACAGACGCAAATGTCGCCGCAGAGCAAGACAAAGAAGAGCAGCTAGAGCAGCCGGACCCGAGCGATACTGAGCCCAAGGCTGAGAACGCTCCGCAAGCAGCAGGCCCCATCGAGGTGTCTTCGGAAGAAGAGCTCGACGCCGTCATGGACTCCATGATGGATGCCGTCAAAGCGATGAAAGACGCTGTCGCCGATGCCGATGTCGACGCCGAGGAAGAGGAAGCTGCCGAGGCCGCCTCGACGTTTGTGCCCGGCGAGACCCCGGTTGCCGACCAGGGCAGCACCATGCCCTCGTTCCTGCAACTCGAGCACCCCACGATCGGCACCGACGCGGTCGACCCACACGCAGCGGGCTTTTCCGTGATCGAAGGCGGCACCGGCAATATCGCCGCGCCGCAGGCTACCGATGCGGACGCTGCCGACACCGCTCGCCCGACCGCCCCGCACTCCCCCTGTCTCTTATACACATCTCCGAGCCCACGAGACACTCGCTAATCTCGT
>USBX01000138.1 GCA_900552995.1 uncultured Collinsella sp. | reverse complement strand
GTGCGCCCGCTGGGCGGCATGGGGCCGCCGTCTGTGGTATGGGAGGCGCAAATGGCAGAGTCGGCAGCAGGGGATGCCCTGTTCGAGCGTACGGGAAAAGTATCGTTTGTGCAGGTATTGCCCCATGCGCTGCAGCATGTGCTCGCAGCATTCGCGGGTATCGTCACGCCCGCTATCATCATTGCATCGGCCTGCGGCTTCACGCCTCAAGAGGAAGCTGCCGTCATCCAGGCGTCGCTGGTCCTCTCGGCGCTCGACATTTTCCTTCAACAGTTCCCCATAAAAGGTGTCGTCGGTTCGGGCCTGCCCATCGTGATGGGCGCGAGCTTCACCTTCGTGCCGGCGCTCAAGGCGGTCGGTCTCGAGCTCGGCTTTGAGGCCGTGCTGGGCGCCCAGGTAATCGGCGGCGCACTCGTCGTGCTCTTCGGCCTACTGTTCAGGCGCGTGAGCTTTCTGTTCCCGGCCCCGGTGCTTGGCACCGTCATCTTTGTCATTGGCCTGTCGTTATGCCCAGTGGCAGTTGCCTCCATGGCGGGCGGGGAGGGCGCTGCCGATTTTGGCAGTGTCACCAACTGGGCCGTCGCGCTTGTGACGTTTGTCGTCACCTTTATGGCCGGCAACTACGGTAAGGGCGCGCTTAGGCTGGGCAGCATCCTGGCCGGCATCTGCGCGGGCTTTGTTTTGGCGACGGTGCTGGGCATGGTCGATTTCTCGGCCATCGCGACCGCCAGCTGGTTTGCTCCGCCGGCACTTGGCGCCCATCGTCTGGTGTTCGACCCTGCCGCGTGCGCCGTTGTGGGCGTTGTCGCCATTGTCAACGCCGTGCAGGTTATGGGCGAGTTTGCCGCCGTGTCGTCCGCCGCTCTCGATGCCCCCGCGACCGATAGCCAGATCTCGGGCGGTCTGATCGCCAACGGACTGGTCGGCATGCTCTCGGGCTTTTTGGGCGGCGTTCCCACGGCCACGTTTGGCCAAAACGTCGGCATCATCGCCGAGAACAAGGTCGTCAACCGCATGGTCTTTACGCTCGCGGCTGCCATCCTGCTCGTCGCGGGCCTGCTGCCCAAGTGCGCGGCGGTGCTTACGTCCATTCCACAGCCGGTTATTGGTGGCGCCACGATCGGCGTATTTGCGACCATCGGCATGAACGGCGTGGTCATGTTTGCCCGCCACGGCCTGTCCCAGCGCGACACCACGCTCATGGGTCTCTCCATCGCCTTTGGCACGGGTATCGAGCACACGGCCGGTGCGCTTGCCGGTGCGGGATTCCCCACATGGGTCGGTACGGTGTTCGGCAGCTCTTCAATTGCCGTCGCCGCGCTCGTTGCCGTGATCCTCAACCTGGTGCTGCCCCGCCAAAAGTAACGCCTCTATATAAGTTGCGGTGAAATACGGATTGTTCAAGCCGCTAGACCGCCAACAGTCCCTATTTCACCGCAACTGCTTTTCGGGGATCACTATGTGCGGGGGAGTTGTGGAGTTGTGCAGGCAGACGAGGTTTTTCTGGAAATACGCCCCCGATGCGCGTATAGTACCGATTGTTTTGTCGGCTCCTGCTGCGTCGAGTCCAAACCGCGAAATGCCATGAGCGGCGCGGATGCAGCCAGGAGGCACGAGGACAACCCATCGTGGCCACGCCCCGTGCTTAAAACCCCAAGAAGGAGTGAACAATGGCAGAAGAGAAGTATGTGCCGCGTCTGAAGACCAAGTACAACAACGAGGTCAAGCAGCAGCTTCAGGACAAGTTCCAGTACGAGAACGTCATGATGATCCCCAAGTTTGAGAAGATCGTCGTGAACATGGGTGTCGGCGAGGCCGCTACCGATTCCAAGGCCATCGACGGTGCCGTGCGCGACCTGCGCGCCATCACCGGCCAGCAGCCGATGATCACCCGTGCCCGCAAGTCCATCGCTACCTTCCGCCTGCGCGCTGGTATGCCGATCGGCTGCAAGGTTACCCTGCGTGGCGACCGTATGTGGGAGTTCTTCGATCGTCTGACCTCCGTCGCGATCCCCCGTATCCGCGACTTCCGCGGCATCTCCGCCAAGAGCTTCGACGGCCGTGGTAACTTCTCCATGGGCGTCACCGAGCAGCTCATCTTCCCCGAGATCGACTTCGACTCCGTCGATCACCAGCGCGGTATGGACATCACTTTCGTGACCACCGCCAATACCGATGAGGAGGCCAAGGCCCTTCTGGACGCCTTCGGTTTCCCGTTCAAGAAATAGGTTCACCTGCCCTATAAGCGCCGTTCCCACAAGGGGGCGGCGCTTGGGGCGAACAATACTCTATGTGAGGAGGATATAAGTGGCTAAGACATCGATGATCGTCAAGTGCAATCGCAAGCAGAAGTTCTCTACTCGTGAGTACACGCGCTGCCAGCGCTGCGGCCGTCCGCACTCTGTGTACCGCAAGTTCGGCCTGTGCCGTGTCTGCTTCCGCGAGCTTGCACTCAAGGGCGAGCTTCCCGGCGTTAAGAAGGCCAGCTGGTAAGTCACTACCAGCGTTTCAAGCATCAGTTTGGAACAGGGAAAACGCGCTAAAAAGGCTTTGCCGTTAAGGGCGGCGAAGAACCAAGAGCACGTGTTCATCAAGAACGAAGGAGAATCTGTATGAACCTTACAGACCCGATCGCAGATATGCTTACGCGCATCCGTAACGCTAACTCTGTGAACAAGGCCACGGTCTCCATGCCGAGCAGCAAGAAGCTCGTCGAGATCGCTCGTGTTCTGCACGAGGAGGGCTACATTGAGGGCTACGATGTCGAGGACACCGTTCCCCAGAAGACTCTGCACATCACGCTTAAGTATGGTCCCAAGAAGGCTAAGGTCATCAACGGCATCCGCCGCATTTCCAAGCCGGGCCTGCGTAAGTACACCGGCGTTGCCGATATGCCCCGCGTCCGCGGTGGCCTTGGTACCGCCATTATTTCCACCAGCCATGGCGTCATGACCGACCGCGATGCTCGCAAGCACAACGTCGGCGGCGAGATCATCGCTTACGTCTGGTAATTCGCTCGGTAGGTAGAAGGAAAGGAGATCACCGTGTCTCGTATCGGTAATAAGCCTGTCCAGATTCCCGCCGGAGTCGAAGTGGCAGTCAACGGCAACAACGTTGTCGTCAAGGGCCCCAAGGGCCAGCTCGAGCTCGATGTCTTTGAGAAGCTCGCTATCAACATCGAGGACAACGTCCTCACCGTTTCCCGTCCCGACGACGAGCGTGAGACCCGTGCCCGCCACGGCCTCACCCGCGCCCTCATCCACAACATGGTTGTTGGCGTTTCCGAGGGCTTCGAGAAGAAGCTCGAGCTCGCCGGCGTCGGTTACCGCGTGCAGCAGAAGGGCAAGAACCTCGAGTTCTCCTTGGGCTTCTCGCACCCCGTGATCGTCGAGGCTCCCGAGGGCATCACCTTCGAGGTTCCCGACAACACCCACGTGAACGTCAAGGGTATCAACAAGCAGCAGGTCGGTCAGATCGCCGCTGAGATCCGCGGCCATCGTCCTCCCGAGCCTTACAAGGGCAAGGGTATCCACTACGTTGGCGAGCACATCCGCCGCAAGCTGGGTAAGGCCGCCAAGTAGTCGTAACCGACTCACTCGCATAAGACCAGCACCCCGTCAGGTGCTGGCAAGATCAACCTTTTTAGGAGTTTACGTATGAACAAGCATAAGGCGAAGCTGGAAGGCCTCAAGCGTCGTCAGCGTCGTGTTCGCGGCAAGGTCTCGGGTACCTCCGAGCGTCCGCGTCTTCGCGTGACCCGTACTAACGCCAACATCTATGCCCAGATCATCGACGACAGCAAGGGCTCCAGCCTGACGCTCGTCTCTGCCTCGACCCTCGAGGCCGAGTTCAAGGGCACCCACACCTCGAACAAGGAGGCTGCGGAGAAGGTCGGTCAGCTCGTTGGCAAGCGCGCCATCGAGGCCGGCATCACCAAGGTCGCCTTCGATCGTGGTGGCCGTATCTACCTGTCTCTTATACACATCTCCCAGCCCACGAGACACTCGCTAATCTCGTATGCC
>USBX01000137.1 GCA_900552995.1 uncultured Collinsella sp. | reverse complement strand
GAGATGTGTATAAGAGACAGCTCTTGTAGTGCTTGGGTTTAGGCGGCACCATTTTTTGCGCGCTCGAAATAAAGGTGGGGAGAAACCCCTGACTGTAATAGCTTTCGAGGGGCTTCCAGGTATGAAGCTTGATGCCCAAGGTGTCGTAATAGCTGATGAAGGCCTGCGCCCCCAGTGCGGCTCCGGCAACAAGTGCGGTACGACGGTCGACGGAGAGGGGGAGTTTGGATTTGGTTGCGACTGGATGCTCCCTCGGCGCTGTCGATGTCCCCTCGGTTGCCGGAGACGCCTTTGAGTCCTTCGATTTCAAGGACGCAGACATCGCATGGTCGATGGACTCGGGGGACGTTTCCGATGCGCGGCGCGGCGGTCGCCCACATGCATCACGCGGAATGAGGACGATAAGCGCGATTCCCAAGGCCGCGGCGGCAAGCCCCATGAAGCAGAAAGTGCTGAGCTCATAGGTGTAGCTGCCGGCGACCGTCGCAGCGGTCGAGAGGGCGAACAGGTCTCCGGGTTGGATGGGCATCGATTTGAACGTGATTACGAAGTACTCGGCGATACCGATGCTGGCGAGCGCAACGATGCCAACGATTGCGGGGGTCTTACGGCGGTGCGGCAGATAGAACAACAGGCACAAGAAGCAGAAGATGAGCAAAAGCTCCAAAAGTGCCGGTCCGGCCTGCATCTTCCATAGTTCATGGTTGGAGGGCAGCTCGAGGGCGAGCATCGAGCATATCGATGCGCCGCCGATCGTTGCCAGCGTACGGGGGTAGGGATGGTCGGTCATCCAGCTTTTCAGATCCTTCATGCTCATCTTCATCGTCTCTGTTCCTTACTCCTAGTTCAGCGTCTTCACGAGCTTCTCCAGGTTGTCGTTCATGATGGGTGGGTAATCCTCGCCGGCTTTAAGCTGTTTGTCAGTGAGCCCCTCGACGGGGTCGAGCTGGACGCATTGTCGTCAGAAACGGCGAGAGCAAAGACCGCACTTAAAAGGGGCATATATGCCGCCGCCATGGGGCCACGGTGACGAATAGGACGCCGCTTGGGATGGCGACGGTAGATTCGGTTGTCCATAGATTGCTCCTGAATTGAAAACGGCTGCGTCGGGGTGCCGACGGCCGAAGGCGATGCTGCTGTGGCACGCGGTAGCTATTTGATTCAATTGGGAGCCGTTAATCGTCCAGACGGACCCTGAGGGATAATAGGGTGACCGGGGCATATGAAGATCGCTCGGTGCCGATGACGGCTAGGGCGGAGATCAGCAAGAGGGTGATGAACGATGTCGCGCCCACGGGGACGGTGTCACCGCCACGGGCGATCGACAGATTGCCGGCGAGCTCGGCGCAGATGGTGCAGCCCGCGCCGGTGCAGTCATGATGCAACTCATGGGCGGTTGCGATGGGGGAGAGGATGGTTACCGCGAGAAGGGCGAAGACGAGAGCCAGGGCGAGCAGGCGAGTGCGAACGGACGGCATGGAGTCGCGTGCATCGCGATTCGGTGCTATATCTCGCCATGCCGAGGTGCTCAGCTCATCAGTCATCTGCCCTCCCTTCCTCTCATCTGGGCATATTTCATCTGGAGGATTGTAGTCTTGAGAAGCTGATTCACAAAGTTGCCGCGCTAAAACTTCATGCTTTCCGGTCCGCCTTGGGGCCGCGCACAAGTTATCCCCCGGCATTCAGAAAATCTAAGTGCCAAAAAATAAGATTTTTTGACTCCGTGTTGTATAACCCGCCATTCGTGGGTACCATTCAACGCGTACGCAAACAAAAAGGGTTAATTCGCGTGGTATAACCGCGCGGCCCAAAAAGGAGGAGACAAGCATGTCGTCTTTGAAGCCGCTTGCAGATCGTGTTCTGGTCAAGCCCGACGAGGCCGAGCAGAAGACCGCTTCTGGTCTGTATATCGCCAGCAACGCTCAAGAGAAGCCGCAGCGCGGCACCATCGTTGCCGTTGGCGCCGGTAAGGTCAACGACAAGGGCGAGCGCATCCCCATGGACGTTCAGGTCGGCGACGTTGTCATCTACGGTAAGTTCGGCGGCAACGAGGTCAAGGTCGACGGCGAGAAGTATCTGCTGATGCGCGCCGACGACATCTACGCCGTCGTCGAGGCCTAGTCTCGTCAGAATCTCTGATTCGTCTTTGAACGCGTCCGCCGCATAGGACTCGGAAGCGGCGACGCGAGTCACATTTCTTTTGGAGGATTACCTACCATGGCAAAGAACATTACGTTCAACACCGATGCCCGCGCCAAGCTCGCCAAGGGCGTCAACACTCTGGCCGACGCCGTTACCGTCACCATGGGCCCCAAGGGCCGTTACGTCGCTCTGCAGCGCACGTTCGGTGCCCCGACCATCACCAACGACGGCGTTTCCGTCGCTAAGGAGATTGAGCTCGAGGACAACATCGAGAACATGGGCGCTCAGCTGGTGAAGGAGGTCGCCACCAAGACCAACGACACCGTGGGTGACGGCACCACCACCGCAACCCTGCTCGCTCAGGCTATCGTCAACGACGGTCTGCGCAACGTCGCCGCTGGCGCCAACCCGCTGGCCATCCGTCGCGGCATCGACAAGGCCGTCAACGCCGCCGTCGCCGAGATGAAGAAGCAGGCCAAGCCGGTCGAGACCAAGGAGCAGATTGCTTCCGTCGGTACCATCTCTGCCGGTGACCCCGAGGTCGGCGAGAAGATCGCCGAGGCTATGGAGGTCGTGGGCAAGGACGGCGTCATCACCGTCGAGGATTCCCAGACGTTCGACATCACCATCGACACCGTCGAGGGCATGCAGTTCGACAAGGGCTATGTCTCCGCTTACTTCGTCACGGACAACGACCGCATGGAGGCCGTGATGAAGGATCCGTACATCCTCATCACCGACCAGAAGATCTCCAGCGTTCAGGACATCATGCCTGTTCTCGAGGCTGTCCAGCGCGCCGGCCGTGGCCTGCTCATCATCGCTGAGGACATTGACGGCGAGGCTCTGCCGACCCTGGTCCTCAACAAGATCCGCGGCGCCCTCAACGTCTGCGCCGTCAAGGCCCCGGGCTACGGCGATCGCCGCAAGCGCATCCTGGAGGACATCGCCGTCCTCACCGGTGGCCAGGCTGCTCTGGACGAGCTGGGCGTGAAGGTCGCTGACATCACCGCCGATATGCTCGGTACCGCTAAGTCCGTCACTATCTCCAAGGACAACACCGTCGTCGTCGGCGGCGCTGGCTCCAAGGAGGCCATCGACGCCCGTATCGCTCAGATCAAGGGCGAGATGGAGAACACCACCTCTGACTTCGACCGTGAGAAGCTCCAGGAGCGCCTGGCCAAGCTCTCCGGTGGCGTTGCCGTCATCAAGGTTGGCGCTGCTACCGAGTCCGAGCTCAAGGAGATCAAGCACCGCGTTGAGGATGCCCTGCAGGCTACCCGCGCTGCTGTCGAGGAGGGCATCGTCGCCGGCGGCGGCGTCGCCTTCATGGACGCTGCTCCTGCGCTCGACGCCGTTGAGCTCGACGACCCCGAGGAGAAGATCGGCGTCGACATCGTCAAGAAGGCTCTGACCGCTCCGGTCGCCACCATCGCCAAGAACGCTGGCTTTGAGGGCGCTGTCGTGGTTGACAAGGTTGCCGAGCTGCCCGCCGGCCAGGGTCTCAACTCTGCCAACGGCGAGTGGGGCGACATGATCGAGATGGGCGTCCTCGACCCCGTCAAGGTCAGCCGCGTCACCCTGCAGAACGCTGCTTCTGTCGCCAGCCTGATCCTCATCACCGAGGCTACCGTCTCCGATGTGCCCAAAAACACTCAGCTTGAGGACGCTATCGCTGCTGCCACTGCCGGTCAGCAGGGCGGCGGTATGTACTAAGGCCGACAAGGTCTAGAACTCCCACCGGGAATCCGGGGGCGGGACGGGGCTTCTCTCCGGAACATTCCGCAGGACGCAAAGAGGCTCCGCAGCGCAAAGCGCGATGCGGAGCCTCTTTGCATGTCCGAGGACGTTCCGGAGAGAAGCCCCTGTCTCTTATACACATCTGACGCTGCCGACG
>USBX01000136.1 GCA_900552995.1 uncultured Collinsella sp. | reverse complement strand
CGGCATACGAGATTAGCGAGTCTCTCGTGGGCTCGGAGATGTGTATAAGAGACAGTTCATGGCCTCCTCGACGTTGTCGCGATCCCTGTACCACTTGTGCAGGAACGCAGCGAGGGTGCAGTCGCCGGCGCAGACGGAAGAAACCAGCTTGATGTTGAACTCACGCTTGGCGTACCAGATGTCCTCGCCGTTGGAGAAGTAAGCGTCGCCGCGGCTACCACGGGTGAGCAGCACGTTCTGAACGCCAGCGTCGTGAGCCATCTTCATGGCAACGCGGACCTCGTCGTCGGTGTCGACCGGCACGCCGAAGATGGCCTTCATCTCGTGATGGTTCGGCTTGATGAGCAGAGGCTTCTTGTGAGCGAGCTCCTTGAGCTTGTCGGAGGACAGGTCCAGGACGACGTCGGCGCCACGAGCCTGAGCGTGCTCCATGACCTGAGCCAGGAAGTCAGGCGTAGCTTTGGGAGGCACGGAGCCGGAAACGATCAGGCACTCGAGATCGCCCGCGGTGTCCAGGATGTTGTAGAGCTCCTCCTGGTGCTGCGGCGTGATCGGAGCACCCGGGTTCAGGATGCCGTACTCGTGCTGGCCATCGTTGACGTAGGTGTTAATGCGCGTGATACCGTCGGTCCAGACCGGGCGGCAGAGGCAGCCCAGGTTCATGACCTCCTCGACGATGAACTTGCCCGTGAAGCCGGCGAAGAAGCCGAGCGCGACG
Organism: uncultured Collinsella sp.; assembly: GCA_900552995.1. Taxonomy (GTDB): domain Bacteria; phylum Actinomycetota; class Coriobacteriia; order Coriobacteriales; family Coriobacteriaceae; genus Collinsella. Next base: position 3,320 of record USBX01000136.1, on the reverse strand, counting down.
GTGTCGACGCCCATCTTCTTAAAGGCGAAGGACACGTCGAGGCCCTTGCCGTTAGCCGTGTAGCTGGCCGAGCCGGTGCGGACGTTCTCGTCGGGTTCGAGCGGAGAGCTCGAAACCGTCATGTCGACAGCCGGGTTAGCGGTTAGCGTGTAGAACATTTACAGTACCCCCTGTATATGTGAGGGCCGCGTGGCCGGCCCATTCCAACCACGCGGTTACCTCTGATACCAAATTAGCGAGCTGCGGACTCGAGCAGTGCCTTGACCTCGGCGGCGGTGTTGCAGGCGAGTGCCTTCTCGGCGAGCTCGTCGCACTCGGCCTTGGTCCACTGGCTGATGGTCTTGCGGGCGCGCAGGATCGACGGAGCGCTCATCGAGAACTCCTCCAGGCCCCAGCTGATCAGCAGCGGCTCGAGCAGCGGATCGGCAGCGGCCTCGCCGCACATACCGACCATGATGCCGGCCTTCACGCCGCTCTCGATGATGTTCTTGAGCGAGCGGAGCACGGCGGGATAGTACACCTGGTACAGGTTGGAGATGGTGTCGTTGCCACGGTCGGCGCACATGGTGTAGCCGATCAGATCGTTGGTGCCGATGGAGAAGAAGTCGGCGACCTCGGCAAGACGATCTGCGAGCAGCGAAGCGGCGGGCGTCTCGACCATAATGCCGACCTCGATGTTCTCGTTGAACTTGCGGCCCTCTTCGGTCAGCTCGGTCTTGCACTGCTCGACGAGCTCCTTGACAGCCAAGACCTCCTCGACGCAGGTGACGAGCGGGATCATGATCTTGACGTCACCGAAGGCGCTAGCGCGCAGCAGAGCGCGGAGCTGGACCTTGTACTGGTCGGGATTGGCCAGGCAGTAACGCACGGCGCGGAAGCCCATGAAGGGGTTGTCTTCCTTGACCATGTGCAGATACGGAATCTCCTTGTCGCCACCCACATCGAGCGTGCGGATGATGACCGGAGCACCCTTGAGCGCGCTGGCGACCTTACGGTAGGCGTTGAACTGCTCCTCCTCGGAAGGAAGCTCAGCAGAGTCCATGAACAGGAACTCGGAACGGAACAGGCCGATAGCCTCGGCATCGTGATCGAGCGCGTTGGGCACGTCATCGGGGTTACCGATGTTGCAGGCGATGATCTTCTTGATGCCATCGGCAGTCACGGACGGCTTGCCACGGAAGGCCTCGAGGGCTGCCTTCTCGGCAGCGAAGGCCTCGGCCTTGGCGGTGTAGGCAGCGAGCGTCTCCTCGTCGGGATCGGCCTCAACGATACCCTTGCCACCGTCGACGACAACGGTCATACCGTTGCGCAGAGCGGTGCAGCTGTTGGAAACCGAAAGGACAGCCGGGATCTCGAGGGCGCGCGCAATGATCGCGGAGTGCGACGTGCGGCCACCGGTCTCGGTGACGATACCGGCAACGTGGGCCTTATCGATCGTGGCGGTCATGGACGGCGTGAGGTCGTGCACGACAACGACGGTGTTCTCGGGCAGGACGGAGAGGTCGACGACCTCCTTGCCCAGCAGCTCGGCCAGAATACCGGTGCGGATGTCGGCGATGTCGGCCGCGCGCAGACGGAACATCTCGTCGTCCATGGACAGGAACATGTTCTCGAACATGGTCGAGGTGTCCATGAGCGCCTGCTCGGCGCAGGTGCCGCCGTCAATGGCGGCGTTGATGGCGTCGGTCATGCCCGGGTCCTGAGCTAGGACAATGTGTCCGCTCATGATCTCGGCCTCGGCCTCGCCCACCGTCTCCTTCATGTGGTCGGCCTGAGCCTGGGTCTTCTCGCAGAAGACCGAAAGAGCGGACTGATAGCGCTCCTTCTCTGCTGCCGAATCAGCAACCTCGTGCGGCTCAAACGTCAAGTCGGGATCGACGGCGACCATGACGGTGCCGATACCGATGCCCTCGGAAGCGTTGACTCCCTGATACATTCCCATTCCTCTCTCCGTGTCATGTGATAAAGCGTTTTGCCATATCCATGACAAAAGAGCGCAGCTACCTTACAACAGGTCACTGCGCCCCCAAATATGAACTTAGTTGTTCAACATGCGACCCGTTTGAGTTCTACTCGCCAAGACCGCTCTTGATGAGCTCGATGGCAGCAGCCAGAGCCTCGGCCTCGTCAGCGCCGTCGCACTTGACCTCGACCTCGGTGCCGCAGGGGATACCAGCAGCCATAAGTGCCATCGGGGACTTGCCGTTGACCTCCTTCTCAGGGGTGACGACCGTCACGTCACAGGCGTACTTGCCCATGGTGGAGGCGAACAGACCAGCCGGACGCATGTGCAGACCCTGAGGATTAACGAGGGTAGCCTTCTCAGAAACCATAGTTGACTCCTTTTTTGTGTTTAACCCCTGTCATGTATGTGGCAGGAGTCAGATTCACGACGTTGTTTATATTAACTCACATCAAACGGTTTTTCATTATGTTTCAGACGAATTATTGGACAGATGTGTTTGTCGTCCGCTTGCTCGCCCACAGGGGCCCGTGCGCGGCCTGTGAGATTTCCTGCTCTACAGTCCTGCTCGCACGAAGAGCACATTAAGTGCTCTTCGGCTCGTGCGGAACTCGCGATAAATCTCACAGGCCGCGCACGGGCCCCTGTGGGCGAGCAAGCTGCGGAAACACGGTCGGTCCAGAGTAATGTCGGCTGAAAGGTATTCTGGCTGATGGGATAACCGATGCGTTCTCTGATTCGAAAAAGGCGGAGGCCCTGGAGAGGGACTCCGCCTTATATACAGGGGGCGATGTAATTCGCGGGCTGGGGGATTAGACCAGGCGGGCGTTGATCGTCTTGGCGATCTCGGCGGCGTCGGTGGAACCCTTGACGGTGGCACGGAAGTCCTCGTCCATAAGCGCCTCGGCGACCTTGGACAGGATCTTGAGGTGCGTGGTTCCAGCCTGAGCGCCCGGGATGAGCAGGGCGATGGCAACGTTGACGGGAGCGCCGTCCATGGTGTCCCAACCGGTCACGCCGGACTCGTCCTTGACGACGATGACGGCAGCCTCGGTAATGGCGTCGGACTTGGCATGCGGGATGGCGAAGCCCTCCATCATGCCCGTGGTGCCCTCGGCCTCGCGGGCCAGGAAGGCGTTCATCACGGCGTCGGCGTCGCTGGCGATACCGGCCTTGACAGCCTGGTTGGAAACGAAGCTCAGAGCCTCGTCACGAGAAGCGAAGTCCTCGGCGACAAAGACGTTCTCGACCTTCACGAAGTCAGCAGCCTCGGCCTTGGGGGCCTCGACGGCAGCGGCCTTGGGGCTGTCTCTTATACACATCTCCGAGCCCACGAGACACTCGCTAACCTCGTATG
>USBX01000135.1 GCA_900552995.1 uncultured Collinsella sp. | reverse complement strand
ACGAGATTAGCGAGTGTCTCGTGGGCTCGGAGATGTGTATAAGAGACAGCCCGCGCCGTGCGCGATTCCAGCGCCTCTGACGGCTCTCCGATTCACTCCGGTGACGTCATGGGTATCATCGCCGGCTCCATCGACGTGGTCGGCTCCGACGTGAAACAGGTCACGCTCGACTGCATCAACCGCATGCAGGAGGAAGAGGAGGGCGACGCGCTGACGATTCTGGCCGGCGAGGAGCTGTCCGATGAGGCCTTCCAGGAGATCGTCGACGCCATCGAGGAGGCTCAGCCCGATCTGGAGATCGACGCCCATCGTGGCGAGCAGCCGCTCTATCCCGTGATCTTCTCGATCGAGTAGGCAACTGCCCATGTCCGAGCTGTGCTCCGTGTCGCGCGTCTCGGAGCGCTTTGCCCAGAGCAATGCGCTCGACGAGGATATCGCGCGACTCAAATATGTTTCGGGTAAACGTGAGGAGGCCCTTCGCCGTTTGGGAATTCGGACGGTGGGGGACCTCCTTCTCCATATCCCTCATCGATACCTCGACTTTACCCGCTCGTGGTCCATCGACATGGCGCCCATCGGTACCGTGTGCACCATCATCGCCACGGTCGACCGTATCGTCCAAAAGCAGCCGCGTCCGCGCATGCAGGTGACTGAGGTCTCACTTGTTGACGAGACGGGCGTGCTGCAGGTCGCCTTTTTCCGCCAGCCCTGGATTGCCCAGCAGCTTAAGCAGGGCGACCGCCTGGCCGTGATGGGCAAGGTCGAGTTTGCCTACGGCTTTAAGCAGATGGCCTCGCCCCACTTTGAAAAGCTCGAGGACGGGCGCGCCGCCGGCACCATCCTGCCGGTTCACTACGTAAGTGACGGCGTGAGCCAGGCGTGGATGCGCCGCATCGTAAGCGGTGCGCTTGAGGTCGTCGGCAATCCCTTTGATCCCATTCCGGCACCGCTGCGCGCAAAGCGGAAGCTCATGAGCAATGCCCGCGCGTTGCGTTCGATCCACTTTCCCTCGAGCATGGCTGAGCGCGACATCGCACGCCGGCGTCTTGCCTACGAGGAGTGCCTCTACCTGCAGCTGGCGCTGCGTCTGCGCAACGACGGCGGCCTGGTCGATGTGGTGCCCTATGCCCACACTGCGGGCGAGCATCTGGGCGCGCTTAAACAGGCCCTTCCGTTTTCGCTGAGCGACGAGCAGGAGGCCGCATTCCAAGACATCCTGCATGACATGTGCGATGGCGGGCGCGTGATGAACCGCCTGCTGCTGGGCGATGTCGGTACCGGTAAGACCGCCGTTGCCGCCTGCGCGCTGGCTGTGGCTACCGATAGCGGCACGCAGGCCTGCGTTATGGCACCCACGGGCGTGCTGGCGCGCCAATATGCCGATAAGACCGGCCCTCTGCTCTCGCAGGCCGGCATGTCCTGGGCGCTTCTGACGGGCGCCACGCCGGCCGCAGAGCGCGAGCGCATCCATGCCCAGCTGGAATCGGGCGAGCTTGACGTGCTCTTTGGCACCCATGCGGTGCTTTCGGATAACGTTGCGTTCAAGCATCTGTCGCTTGTTGTCATCGACGAGCAGCACCGCTTTGGCGTTGGCCAGCGCAACGCCCTACGCGCGAAGGGCCCCGGTGCCGATCTGCTCGTTATGACGGCAACGCCCATCCCGCGTACGCTGGCGCTTTCGGTCTACGGCGATCTGGATACGAGCATCATCCGCCATCGGCCCGTCCCTGGCGCTGGCGTGTCGACACGCGTGCTCACCGAGTCGAGCCGCGACCTCGCCTATGGCGCCATCCGCGAAGCGCATGAAAAAGGTCAGCAGGCCTACGTGATTTGCCCGCTCGTGGAGCCGAGTGACTCGGCCGATGAGTTGGAGGACGTGCCCGGTATCGCCCGCGACGAGGAGGGCCGCGTGACGGTCCCCGTGCCGCTGCATGATACGGCGACCGAGCTCGACCGCCTGCGTCTGGCGCTGCCGGGTCTCACTATCGAGCGCCTCCACGGCCGCATGCCAGCGGGGGAGAAGGACCAGGTTATCGATGCCTTCAAGCGTGGCGAGATTGACGTGCTCGTCTCGACTACGGTGGTCGAGGTGGGCGTTGACGTGCCCAACGCCACCGTCATGGTCATCGAGAACGGCGAGCGCTTTGGTTTGGCTGCCCTGCACCAGCTGCGCGGCCGCGTGGGCCGTGGCGGCGTGTCGGGCACGTGCCTGGTCTTGACGCACTCCAAGGGCAACGGCGGCGCATCGGCGGCGCAAGATCGTCTGCAATCGCTCGAAAAAACCTCGGATGGCTTTACGCTCGCCCAGATGGACCTGCGCCTGCGCCATGAAGGCGAGATCCTGGGTTATCGCCAGCATGGTGGTGTGACCCTGCGCTTTGTCGACCTGGATGCCGACGAGGAACTGATCGAGTGGGCCCATTTGGACGCGGTCGAGCTCTTGCGGTATGCTTGCACCCTTGACTCCGTGGCGACGCGCCCTCTGCGCGATGCGGTCGCCATGCGATATCGACACATTTTTAAGGAGGTCAGCGGAGGATGAGAATCATCGGCGGCGAATGGCGCGGTCGTAAGATCGAGGAGCCCCGTGGTCGCGATGTCACCCGCCCCACGACTGATCGCGTGCGCGAGGCGTGCGCATCTATGGTCATGTCGGCATTCGATTTCGATCTGGACGAGGTCCGTGTGCTGGACGCCTTTGGCGGCTCCGGTGCCTTAGGGTTAGAGATGCTCTCTCGCGGGGCCCGCTCGCTCACGACGTTTGAGATCGATCGCAACGCCGCGCGGCTCATTACCAAGAATATCGAGTCGCTCTGCCGTGACCGTGCGCGTTGGCGCGTGGTAACGGGCGACATGCTGGCGAGCGCCTCGCGCGGTCGTGTGCCGGGCGGCCCCTTTGATCTGGTCCTGCTCGACCCGCCCTATGCTTTTGGTGCCGAGCCGGTCGAGGAACTGCTGCAGAACCTGGCCCAGCAGGGTCTGCTTGCAGCTGGCGCTTATGCCCTGTTTGAGCATGCCGCCGCCGATGCGGGCGCGCATCCGGCAGGCTTTGAGACTGTACGTGAGAAGCGCTACGGCATTACCTCGGTCGACCTGCTTCGTTGGGTCGGCGATGACGATGGTGAGGAAGATTGCACCGGCACCGATGCTCACAACAACGATGCCATGACGGTTCAGGAGAACGCCCATGAATGACACCATCAACCGCGTGATCGTCCCGGGCACCTTCGATCCCATCACGTTTGGCCATATCGATGTGATCCGCCGCGCCCGCCGCATCTTTCCCAGCGTGATCGTCGCTGTTGCAGAGTCGCAGGGTAAAAACGGTGTGGGCACCACGTTTATGCTCGATGAGCGCGTGGCGCTGGCCCGCGAGGCGCTCGGTAATATCGACGGCGTCGAAGTCCTGCCCTTTACCGGCCTCTTGGTCGACTTCGCTCGCGAGCAGGGGGCGGGGGCCGTGGTCAAGGGCCTGCGCGCCATGACCGACTTTGAGTACGAGCTGCAGCAGGCCGACCTCAACTACCGCCTGGATAACGAGCTGGAGTCCATCTTTGTCATGAGTGCGCCGCAGTACGGCTATATCTCGAGCTCGGTGGTACGCCAGATTGCGTCGCTTGGGAGCGATGTGTCGACGTTTGTCCCACCCAACGTGGTCGAAGCGCTCAGACATCGCTTTTCGTGACGTTTTTTATTGCCTGGTGGCATGTGGTAAACTAGCACGATGATATGTTACCTATGAAAGGAGACCGGATGCCGGGCGAGAATTTTCCTGGCGATAGGATCGTCAGCTTGGTCGATGAGCTCGAAGGGCTGATCGAGGAAGCCAAGCCGCCTTTCGGCAAGAACGCTCAGTTCAAGGTCATCGACGCCGACGTGTTCTTCAACATCCTCGACGAGATCCGCATGAGCTATCCCGAGGAGTGGCAGAAGTCCCGCCGTATCCTTAAGGAGCGCGAGGAGCTTATGGCTTCCGCCGCCGCTCAGGCTGATTCCATCATCGCCGACGCTCAGCAGCAGGCCCTCACCATTGCCGGTGAGCAGGAGATCGTCCGCCT
>USBX01000134.1 GCA_900552995.1 uncultured Collinsella sp. | reverse complement strand
CTCGTGGGCTCGGAGATGTGTATAAGAGACAGATGTTCTTGAGCTCGACGGCGGCGTGGTCGTTACCGATACCGATCTTCATGGATAGTTCCTCTCTGGTCTGTGCGGCGAGATTGCTAAAGGTTTTACCGCGTTCGACTGCATGATAGCGCGACTTTTGTGTAAACGCTTGGGCGTTTTTTGGTCAAACGCTTTAGCATGCAACAAGACCGGTTTCTCATGGATGAATGCCGTCAGTTTGCGCCTGAATGCCGTCTACCGGAACCTGGGTTGCGGTTTTTGATGCATTGTTATCAAATAAAAGAGCTAATTATTATTGAGAGCCCAGCCCGTTATACAAGTAGGAGATACCTATGCCTGCCGATTCCCTTCGTGATGCCGCGTTTTGCGATGTTTTGAACCGCGAACTTGTTTGTGCACTCGGCTGCACCGAGCCCATTGCCGTTGCTTATGCAGCGGCGCTGGCGAGCCAGACGCTCGGTTGCGAACCCGATCATATGGATGTTGCCTGCTCGGGCAACATCATCAAGAACGTCAAGAGCGTGACCGTGCCCAACTCGGGCGGTATGCACGGTATTGAGGCCGCGGCCGTGCTGGGTGCCGTGGGCGGCGACGCCAAGAGCGCGCTCGAGGTGCTCGAGAGCGTCGATGACGCGGACCGCGCCCGCGTGGCCGAGCTGCTTGCCGATGCGGACTACTGCGATGTGTCGCTTGTCGAGGGTGTGCCCAACCTCTACATCAAGGTGACTGCGACGGCCGGGGGCCATACCGCGGTCGTCGAGATTACCGATCACCACACTAATGTCACGTGCCATACGCTCGACGGTATTCCGGTATGCGGTAAGTCGGCGGGGGAGTGCGCCGCCTGCGCCGAGCGCGTGGTGGCCGAGCGTGCGGCAGATAACGCCGACACGCCCATGTCGATCGAGACCATCATCGACTTTATCGAGGACGGTGACATTGAGGACGCCCGCGCTGCCGTTGAGCGTCAGATTGAGCTGAATGGCGCAATCAGTGCCGAGGGCCTTGCGCACGCTTGGGGCGCCGAGGTGGGTCGTACGCTGCTGGGTGCTCGTGCCGATGACGTCGCCTGCCGTGCCCGTGCCCGTGCGGCCGCCGGGTCCGACGCCCGCATGAACGGCTGCGCGCTGCCGGTCGCCATTGTGTGCGGCTCGGGCAATCAGGGCATTACCTGCGCATTGCCCGTCATGGAGTATGCCGAGTACCTGCGTTGCGACCACGAGCGCCTGGTGCGCGCCGTGATGCTGTCCGATCTTATCGCCGTGCATATCAAGAGCTATATTGGTGCGCTCTCGGCGTTTTGCGGTGCTATTTGCGCCGCGTGCGGCGCCGGCGCCGCGATTACCTGGCTGTGCGGTGGCACGCGCGAGCAGATTGGCGCGACGGTCTCGAACACGCTCGGTAACGTGGGCGGCATCGTGTGCGACGGCGCCAAAGCGAGCTGTGCCGCCAAGATCTCGGCTGCCGTCGATGCGGCGATTCTGGGCCATGATATGGCCATGCAGGGTCGCGGCTTCCGCGCCGGCGAGGGCCTGATCCAAGATACCGTCGAGCAGACAATCGCCAGTATGGGCTACGTAGGCCGCGTAGGCATGAAGGACACCGACGTCGAGATCCTCAACATCATGATCGGCAAAACCCAAGTGTGCTAGGACAGTTCGTCGGCTACTTGGTGCTCGTAGAAGGCTTCGATTACGGCGTTGAAGTCGCGGGCGAAGTCTTCCATGGTTCCGCGCCAGGTGGCTCGGCCGGGTTTTCCCTGACCAACATAGGCAGTCTGAATGCCGCAGGCGGGGCTGGGGAAGTCACGCTTGGGGTCGTTGCCCACCATAAGGACCTCGTGCGGCTCGAGCCCCATCACCTGAAGCTGCTCTAGATAGTAGGTGGCATCGGGCTTGCAGCGGGTGGTGTTTCCCATGTGCGTGACGAGCTCAAAGGGGGCGTCGGCCAGGTCGCCCCAACCCATGCGGCACTCGATGGCCCCCTGCGGAAAGCTGGGGTTGGTGAAGAGCGCGCAGCGCAGCCCTGCGTCCTGTACGGCCTGAAGCGCGGCGTGTGCGCCCGGCATGGCGTGGGCGTTGATGACGTCGTCGTTCTTGTATGGAAGAACTTCGCGGTCGTAGTAGGTAAACGCCTCGTAGATCATGGGATCGGAGAGGCAGATGCCGCATCGGCGCTCGACCTCGGTGCGGTAAAACTCAAGATTGGTGCGGTTGTCCGTGCCGCTTCGGCGGTTGGCGTTGAGGTCGACCAGGATGGTGCCGAGGCGTGCCATCGTGCCACCGCGGCTGCGGCGCCCGATATCCGCGAGCATCGACGAGACATCCTTAAAATAGCGAAGGATGAACGCGTTGAGGTTGATGCTAAGAAGCGTTTCGTCCATATCGAAAACGACTGCTTTGAGCACGCGGGCACCTTTCTCGAAAAATCGATCTAGAATCGTTGGCTCCGGATACTTTACCCCAAAGCCGAATGCCTGGCTGGTTATCGTCAAGTTGCGGAGACGTGTGTTCATAAGATTACGAAAAAGTCTCCACACGAGTAAAAAATCGCAGTTCACGCTTGAAATCGAACTCATTTCCCCGTAACCTATACGAACGTGATTGCATAAGCGTCACATTAGTATCTGTCGGCTCCCGAGTGTTCCTAAACGTTGTGTGCTTGTCGCACCCTTCTGTAGGTCCTAGCAATCGGGGCCCCGTAGTTCGAAAGGGGTCCACCTTTGAGTGAGATTCAGAACTCGTCCATTTTCTCTCTTGACGATGTCAACGAGGAGGAGATGAACAACCTCATCGACGGTACGATTACCGACTTTGATGAGGGCGATCTCGTTAACGGCACTGTCGTTAAGATCGAGCATGACGAGGTGCTCGTTGACATCGGATTCAAGTCCGAGGGCGTTATCCCGGTCCGCGAGCTGTCCATCCGCAAGGACGCTAACCCTGCAGACATCGTTGCACTCGGTGATCCCATCGAGGCTCTGGTTCTCCAGAAGGAGGACAAGGACGGTCGTCTGGTCCTGTCCAAGAAGCGTGCCGAGTACGAGCGTGCTTGGAACCGCATCGAGGAGAAGTTCAACTCCGGCGAGAACGTCGAGGGCGAGGTTATCGAGGTTGTCAAGGGCGGCCTGATCCTCGACATCGGCCTGCGTGGCTTCCTGCCTGCTTCCCTCGTCGACCTCCGTCGCGTCAAGGACCTCACCTCCTACATGGGCACCCGCATCGAGGCCCGCGTCATCGAGATGGACCGCAACCGCAACAACGTTGTCCTCTCCCGTCGCGTCGTGCTCGAGGAGTCCCGTAAGGCCGAGCGTTCCGAGATCCTGTCCAAGCTCAAGTCTGGCATGCGTCTCCAGGGCACCGTTTCCTCCATCGTCGACTTCGGCGCCTTCGTCGACCTCGGCGGTATCGACGGCCTCATCCACATCTCCGAGCTCTCCTGGAACCACGTCAACCATCCTTCCGAGGTTGTCAAGGTCGGCCAGGAGGTCGAGGTCGAGGTTCTCGACGTCGATCTCAACCGCGAGCGCATCTCCCTGGGTCTCAAGCAGACCACCGAGGATCCGTGGCGCGCACTGGTCAAGAAGTACCCCGTCGGCGCTATCGTCGAGGGCACTGTGACCAAGCTTGTCCCGTTTGGCGCTTTCGTCGACCTGGGCGAGGGCATCGAGGGCCTGGTGCACATCTCCGAGATGGCCAACAAGCACGTGGACCAGCCTTCTCAGGTCACCCACGTTGGCGACAAGGTTCAGGTCAAGGTCATGGAGATCGATCTCGACCGTCGTCGTATCTCCCTGTCCATGAAGTCTGCTGCTGAGACTCTGGGCGTCGAGATCGAGGTTACCCCGCTGCCTTCCGAGAAGAAGGACGAGGAGACCGACGCCGAGTAATTCGGTTTGACGATCACTTGTTTTAAGGGATCCGTCCGTAATGGACGGGTCCCTTTTTGCATTTGGGGCTTATAGGACAAAATGTGTGTCCACGTTGGGGGCATCGGCGCAGGTCGATGCCCCTTTTTCAGCCGTTTAAATTCCGTGCCCGA
>USBX01000133.1 GCA_900552995.1 uncultured Collinsella sp. | reverse complement strand
TGTCTCGTGGGCTCGGAGATGTGTATAAGAGACAGGTATAGGGAATAGCGAGCTCCTCGGCCGCGTGCGCCGCCATCTCGATGGTCGTCGCGCGGTTGTCGCTCGTAGCGGTAATGTCCAGGAAGACGACCTCGTCTGCACCCTCGCGGTCGTAGGCACGGGCAAGCTCCACCGGATCGCCCGCATCGCGCAGGCTCACAAAGTTGACGCCCTTGACCACACGGCCGTCCTTGACGTCTAGACAGGGAATCACGCGCTTGGTAAGCATGGGCTACTCCTCCCCTCGGGCGGCGGCCAACGCCTGTACCAGCGTAAAGTTGCCCTCGTAGAGCGCACGGCCGGTGATGGCACCTTCAATCGCGCCCTCGCCCACCGCGGCGAGCGCGCGGATGTCGTCGAGCGTCGAGATGCCGCCCGAAGCCACGACGGGAAAGCCCGCGACCTCGGCCACATGGCGATACGCCGCCACATCGATGCCCGTCTGCATGCCATCGCGCGCGATGTCGGTATACACCAGATGCTTAAAGCCCAGCTCGGAAAGCTGCGCCACGGCGTCGTCGAGCGCCACGCCCGCGCCGTCACGCCAGCCGTTCACCTTGACCTGACCGTCGCGCGCGGCAATGTCGGCGACCAGCAGCTCGCCAAAGCCTTTGGCCGCCACCTCGGCAAAACCCGGCTCGGTCACGAGCACGGTGCCCAGCGCAATGCGGCGAGCACCATAGCCGGCCAGCTCATCGATGCGTGCGAGCGAGCGAACGCCGCCGCCCACGTCCACGGACAGGCCGTCGACGCCGCAGATAGCCTTAATCGCCGCCGAGTTGGCAGCGCACGCGTCCTCGTCCTCGCCAAAGGCAGCGGACAGGTCGACAACGTGCACCCAGTTCGCGCCCTGCTCGGCAAAGGAGTGGGCGACGGCCACGGAGTCGTCGGAATATACCTTGCAGCGGCTGCGGTCGCCGCGCTCCAGGCGCACGACCTTGCCGCCGATCAGATCGATTGCGGGAAACAGGATCATCGGCCAACCTCCTCGACGATGTTGACGAAGTTCTTAAGGATGCGCTGCCCCAGCGCCGAGGACTTCTCGGGATGGAACTGGCAACCCCACACGTTGCCGTAACGCACGATGCACGGGAAGCTCCGCGTATAGTGCGTGCGCGCCAGCACATCGGCGGCATCGGCATCGCCTGCCACCGCGTAGCTGTGGGTAAAGTACATGTTGGCGCCCTCGGCAAAACCGGCGAGCAGCGGATCGGCCGCACCGGCGGGCGTCATATGCACCTGGTCCCAGCCCACGTGCGGCACCTTCAGGCGGCTCGACTCCAAGCGTGTGCACGAGCCGCGCATAATACCCAGGCCATCGACCCAGGGACCGCCAGCCTGCTCGGAGGTGTTGCCGTCGGCGACCGCGCCCTCGTCCGCAGGCACGCCCTCGTTGCCGCGCTCAAAAAACAGTTGAAGACCCAGGCAGACGCCGAGCAGCGGAGTTCCGGCGGCGACGGCATCGAGCACGGCCGCCGCCTCGCCGCTTTGGCGCATAAAGGCAATCGCGTCATAGAACGCGCCCACGCCCGGGATGACCAGGCCGTCGGCGCGGCGGATCTGCTCCGGATCGTCCGATGTGCAGGCGGCGGCACCGGCGCGCGCAAGCCCGCGCACGACGCTCGACAAGTTGCCCTTGCGGTAGTCGACCACCACGATCTTCGGTTCGCCCACGCGACCCTCCCTTTTTCAATTCAAAACCTGTCCCTTTGTGGCGGTTACAGCGAGCCCTTGGTGCTGGGAATGCCCTGCACGCGGGGGTCCAGCTCGCAGGCGCGGCGCATCGTGCGGCCCACGGCCTTAAAGGCGGCCTCGATAATGTGATGCGAGTTGCCGCCCACCAGCTCGCGCACGTGCAGCGTGAGCTTGGCATCGCGCGCAAAGGCGTAGAAGAACTCGACGGCCAGCTCGGTATCGAAGCTGCCCACGCGCTCGGTCGGCACGGGCAGCTCGCAGTAGGCCTGCCCGCGGCCCGAAATATCAACAGCAGCCATCACAAGCGTCTCGTCCATGGCGATCGCCGCGTCGGCAAAGCGCGTAATGCCCGCCTTGTCGCCCAGCGCCTGGCAAAACGCCTCGCCCAGCACAATGCCCGTGTCCTCGACGGTATGATGCGCATCGACCTCGACGTCGCCCACCGCGTGCACCGTCAAATCGAACAGACCATGGCGGCCAAAAGCGTTGAGCATGTGGTCGAAAAACGGTACGCCGGTCGAGATATCACACACGCCGCATCCGTCCAGGTCGAGCTTTACGACAATGTCGGTCTCCCCCGTCTTGCGGGTCACCTCGGCATAGCGGTCCATCTACATCTCCTCCTTCACCAGCGCGGCAAACGCGGCCAGCACCTCGTCGTTTTCCTGCGGGGTGCCTACGGTAATGCGCAGACAGTCCGCGAGCCCCGGCGCGTAACTAAAGTCGCGCACCAAAATTGAATACTCGTCGCGCAGACGCTCGCGCACGCGCGTGGCATGCGGCGTGCGCACAAGCACAAAGTTCGCCGCGCTCGGCCACGCCTCCACGGGCAGACCCTCGGCAGCCATTGCGCGCAGGGCACACAACTCGCGCTCGCGCTCGGATGCAACCTGCGCCACCACGGGCGCGTATGCATCGCGGGCACGCACGCAGGCAAGCGCTGCGGCCTGGCTCAGCACGTTGACCGAGTAGATTTGGCGAATCGCCGCGAACACGTCGATGACCTCGGACGCCGCGATCACATAGCCCAGACGTGTGCCGGCGGCGCCAAACGCCTTGGACAGCGTATGCAGAATCACCAGGTTGGGATGCTCGGCGATAAGTCCCTGCGCCGTGGTGGCCGCGCCAAACGAATCGTCGGCAAACTCCACGTAGGCCTCGTCGACCATGACCATGCCGGGGCACGCATCGCACAGCGCCGCGACAAAGTCGAGCGGCGCCACATCGCCCGTGGGATTATTGGGCGAGGTCACGATCGCAAGGTTGCACCCGGGTGCGGCCGCGAGCACAGCTGCCTGGTCGAGCTCAAAGGTCGCGGGATCGCGCCACACGTCGCGCACCTCGGTCTGACAGAGCGACGCAAAGAACGCGTACTCGCTAAAGCACGGCGGGCAGTTGAGCAGGATCCGCCCCGCGCCGCCAAACGCCAGCAGGTAGTTATAGAGCAGTTCGTCGCCACCGTTGCCCACGCAGATATTCTCGCGCGTCACGCCATGCCAGGCGGCTAGCTCGTCGCGCAGGTCGTTGGACATGGGATCGGGATAGCGGTTGAGCGGTGTGGAAGCCAGGGCGGCGTCGACCGCCTCGCGCACGCCGGCGGGCACGGGATAGGTGTTCTCGTTGGCCGAAAGGTTGATGCGCGTGGGCGTAAAGTTAGGATCGTAGGGCTCAATACCGGCCAGGTAAGGCTGGACGAGCTCCTTCATGCGGGGCGTCAGCTCGGCCATGTTAGGCCTCTTCGCCGGTCGCGCCAGCGCCATCCGCGCCCGCAGCCGCCAGGTCCACACCCTCGACGACCGTCGCGGTCGTATCGCCCGGCCAGGCGACCTTGGTCAGGTCGGCCGCGGCCAGAGACTCGGCACTCACAGCATCCTCGCCCTGCTCCAGCACGCGGCGACGCAGCGCGGCGGAAAGCGCGTGTGCCCACAGGCCCTCGGCCTCGGCCAGGCGCTGTGTGGCGGGAGCGTCGGAGAGCAGGCCCTCGGGCGTATAGCAAATGACGCTCGAGCGCTTGACAAACTCTTCGACCGAAAGCGGGTTGGAGAACAGGGCCGTGCCGCCGGTCGGCAACGTGTGGTTGGGGCCGGCAACATAATCGCCGAGCGGCTCGGAGCTCCAAGCGCCCACAAAGATAGCGCCGGCGTTGCGAATGCCGCCGAGCAGGCCCATCGCATCCTTGCAGTGCAGCTCAAGGTGCTCAGGCGCCACGGTGTTCACTGCCTCGACGGCGGCAGCCATGTCGGCGGCCACCACGATGGTGCCTTCGTTGTCGAGCGAGGCACGCGTGATTTCGGCGCGTGGCGACTGCGCCACCAGAACGTCGATACCCGCC
>USBX01000132.1 GCA_900552995.1 uncultured Collinsella sp. | reverse complement strand
CTCGTGCCAGCCTTCGCCGCCCACGACGATCACGCGTCCACCGTCATAGGTCTCCTCGACCTTTGCCATGGCATCGCGCGTGAGCTCCGCCTCGATCTCACGGCGCTGGCGGTTGATTTCCTCGAGCTCAGCCGCCAGTGCGCTTGCTTCGATGGGATCGCGGGCAAGCAGCAGGTCGAGCGCCAGCTTGGGATCAGCCATGCGACCGGCAGCGTTTAAGCGGGGAATGAGCGAGAATGACAGGCCATCCGCCGTAATGCTCGAAAGGTCCGCCTTGGCGAGCGCGGCAAGCGCGATATAGCCCGGGCGAGCGGTTACGCGCATCTGCTGGATGCCCTCGGCAACCAGCGCGCGGTTCTCGGGCGTGAGCGGCATCATGTCGGACACGGTGCCCAGCGCCGCGACCTCGATTAGCGAACGCCAATACGACGGCTTGCCCAGACGCTCGCCCAGGACTTGCACCAACTTGAGTGCCACGCCGGCACCGGCAAGCTCACGCGAAGGACCATCGTCATCGAGCTTAGGGTCGGTCAGGGGTACGCCCTGCGGCACCTGATCGGAGGGCTCGTGATGGTCCGTGACCACCAAATCGATCCCCAGGCTCTTCAGATAGGAAACCTCTTCCTTGGCGGCAATGCCGTTATCGACGGTCACGATCAGCTGGGGGCGAGCGAGCTCGTTAACGCGGTCGAGCGCCGCGCGCGAAAGACCGTAGCCCTCATCAAAGCGATGCGGAATAAACGGCGTGACATCGGCGCCAAACGTGCGCAGCGCCTCGGTCAACAGGCAGGTCGACGTAATACCGTCAACGTCAAAATCGCCAAAGACGGCGATACGCTCGTGGCTGCGAATAGCACGCTCAACGCGGTCGGCGACGACCACCATGCCCGGAATAACGAGTGGGTCCGCCCAGTCGCGATCGAGCGAAGGCGTCAAAAACAGCTGGCCTTCCTCGATGGATGTAATGCCGTGCGCAACCATAATGCGCGCCACCAGCCCGGGTATGCCCAGGCCAGCCGAAAGCTCCTTTTCGAGCTCGGGGTTTTGCTGAGCGACCGCCCAGCGATGCGTCGTCTTAAGCGATGACATAGGCGCCCACCCCCGATAGGGGCAGGTCGCCGCGATACCTCTCACGGTTCATAGCGATGAGTCCTCTGTGCATGCCCGCTTCGGCAGGCAGATCTGTTGAACGGATTTATTATACCGTGCAGCGCGGACGCACAACATCCAGCACGCCGTGGTTTCGATAAACGAGGGCGGTAATAGCCTCGAAATAATCGAGCGTTTCAGCCACACGGACGCATGCGAGCGTCTAGCATATCCATTCAAAACGGATTCACGAGCAAAGGGAGTCACAAGAGCATATGAAGCAATGGGTTGGACTGGGCAAATTTCTCGCAGGACATATGCAGGTCATCGTTCCGATTTGCGTGGCGCTCGGCGTGCTCTTTCCCCAGCAGATTGGCGTGCTCAAGCCCATTGTTCCCGCCCTCTTCGCCTTTATGACGTTTCAGGGTGCGCTCAGCAACACCTTTCACCAGGTAGCCGAGGTGTTCCACCGTCCGCTGCACCTGATTCTGGCGTTGTTGGTCTCGGCGGCGCTTATTCCCATCGCGGCCTACGCCATGGGATCGTTGTTCTTTGGTTCCAACCCCAACCTTGTCTGCGGCATCGTGCTCGAATACAGTGTGCCCGTGGCAGTCACCGCTTTTATGTGGATCAGCATGTTCGGCGGCAACGGCCCGCTCGCGCTCACCATCATCCTGACGTCCTCGGTCATCTCCCCTGTGACGATTCCGCTTACGCTCAAGCTCCTGCTGGGCGCCACCGTCTCGATCGACGTGCCGAGCATGATGCAGAACATGGCCTTTATGATCGCCATCCCCGCCGTGCTCGGCATCGTGATCAACGAGCTCACGCGCGGATGGGGGCACGAAAAACTCTCCCCCGCGCTCTCGCCCGCCTGCAAGTTCATGATGATGGGCGTTATCGCCTCCAACTCCACCGCCATGAGCGAGTACGTGCTGCACATGAACGCGGTGCGCTTGGAAGTCGCCCTCTTTATTTTGGTCTTCGCCATCAGCGGCTTTGTCGTCGGCATTCTGGTCGCCCGCGCGCTGCATCTGCCATATAGCGAAACGACCACCATGTGCTTTACCTGCGGCATGCGCAATATCTCTTCGGGCGCCGTCATCGCCACGCAATACTTTCCGGGCGAAGTTGTGTTTCCCGTCATGTGTGGAACGTTGTTTCAGCAGGTGCTCGCCTCACTTATCGGACACTTCTTTGAGCGTCTGACCGGCGAGGAGCGCGCCGCCCAGCGCAAGCGGGTCGAGGCCGGCCGCGATGCAATGGCGCGCTAAACCGTCCGCAGCGCGCGGGCGCTCACTTTACGATGTGAGCGCCTCCAGATGTGCGCGGAATCGCTCCGCATCGACATCGAGCGTGGTCTCAGCATTGACCTGAGCCAGCCGATACCCGACAAAGTAGGGTGAAACCACCCAGCGCGGAAGCGCCTTGGCAATGGTCCGGCCGTCCATGTGGTAGAAGAACAAGTTGTACGACTCTGCGCGACCACCATGGTGCTCGTTCAGGATATAGCGCAGAGCTACCTGAATCGCATCGGCGAAGAGGTCCGTCTCGGCTTGGTCTCGCGCGCCATCGCTGGCGGCGATTCCCTGCGGGGCTGAAACATTGACCTCAAAGAACCCCATAATCGGTTCGGTTGAGATGTTGACCGCAACCCTTCCCCTCTGCCAAACATCGATGCCTTCATAGTTGGCTGAGGTCAGCGCCGCATAGCCGTCCTCCTGTTCCAAGCCCACAATCTGCATGTGTGGATGGACGAGGCTGCCGCCCGAAAGCGGACCCTTGTTCTTGTACATGAGCACGCTTCGATACTGCTGCGAATCGATCATCTGCTGCCAGCAATCCAGAGCAAACCTCATCACATGGTGGAGTTCATCCGGCTTATAGGTCACCAGGTCGGCATCGTGATCGGCCGACTCGATCAGCACGGTTTGACGGGTGGCGCGCAGGGTCTTGAACTTATTCTCGAGCCAGATGCAGTCACCGTCGCGCTGGATGATGTTGGTGAGCCCCTCCGTGTTGCAAAAGGGACACGCGGTACCGGGGCGACGGTTGTCGTCGGGCTTGCCGCTCGCCTGCTGAACATCGAATACCAGCGTCACGGGTTATACCTCCAGCGGCACGATCTTGGTGCCATGGAGCTCGGAGACGTCTAGCGCCGCCGCGACCGCGTCGCGATTTGCCGTAGTGATGCCGCCGCCGGGAAGGATGGTCAAACGATCACCCGCATACTCGATTAAACGAGCCAGGTGATCGAAATTATCCTCGATCGACGTACCGGCAGCGCCGCCATGCGTGAGGATGCGCGTAACGCCGCAGTCGGCAAGTGTATCAATCGCATCGAGCTGAGCCTCGGGCGAGAGCTGGTCAAATGCCATGTGGAAGGTGATGTCGATGGGCTCACGCTTACATTCCTCGGTCGCGCAGCCCGCAGCCATCACGAGGGCGCCAAGCGTAAGTTCGTCGAGCGCCCATCCGCCAGCGCAGGGCTTGTAGCAGCCAAAGACCAAGCCGTCAACGCCGGCGCTTACGGCAAGGCCCAGGTCCATCTCCATCATACGCAGCTCGTCCTAGTCGTAGTGAAAGTCGCCGCCACGCGGGCGAATCATGCACATCACCCGTGCATCGTGCTCGTGGACATAGTTGGTCGTAGCGCTGATAACGCCGGCCGAAGGCGTGGTGCCACCAACGGCAAGGTTGTCGCACAGCTCGATACGCCTTGCACCGGCATCGATAGCCGCCGGCACCCGCTCAAAGTTCTCGGCACAAAACTCGTACACCATAGATAGACCCCCAGATGACATTTCTATTTCCACACGGCATTGTCGCACTTTAAAAACCAACCCGCATGACAGAGCAAAATGATTTGGTGGGGACGAAGGAAAACGTCCCCAACGACTACCTCCAACGCCGCAGGCAGAGGACGGACCTGTCTCTTATACACATCTCCGAGCCCACGAGACACGCGCTAATCTCGTATGCC
>USBX01000131.1 GCA_900552995.1 uncultured Collinsella sp. | reverse complement strand
TTAGCGAGTGTCTCGTGGGCTCGGAGATGTGTATAAGAGACAGGAGCTGACGCCCAAGCTCATGGAAATCGGTATCTTCCACCGAAAACCCCTAACACTAGAAACTATTTTCGGTGAAAGATGATACCCCCATACGCGGGCCTCATACAGTGGGCAATATTAAGAGCTCATTAAGACTTAAAATAATTCAATTGCTGAAGCGTTTTAAAGAACTATTATGCCCGCGGTTAGGCGAGGGGTTGTCACCACCATGACGACTGGGACTCATATAATCGCCACGTGCGATGCTCCAACTTCCCGCAAGGAGACACCTTACATAAAGGGGGATGGAGTCATGGCATTTGACTTCACGGGCAAGACCGCGATTGTCACGGGCGGCACTCAGGGCATTGGCCTCGAGATCGCCAAGGGCATCGTCGCGGGCGGCGGACATGTCGCGCTCATCGCAAGGAACGCTGCCAAGGGCGAGGCCGCTGTGGCCGAGCTTGGCGAGGGCAACAAGTTCTATCAGCTCGATGTTGCCGATGCGCCCAAGGCGCGTGAGACCGTCGAGCAGATTTTTACGGACCTGCCGCAAACCAACATCCTGATCAACTGCGCTGGCGTCATCAGCACCAAGAAGTTCGACGAGATCGATGACACCGAGTGGCGCCGCACTATCGATATCAACCTCAACGGTACCTTCACTATGATGAACGCCGTGTACCCGCACTTTAAGGCGGCCCATGCCGGCACTATCGTCAACGTGAGCTCCGTTGCTGGCAAGATCGGCGGCGGCCTGCTTGGCACCGCTGCCTACGCGAGCTCCAAGGCCGGTGTCAACGGCCTTACCAAGGCGGTCGCCAAGGAGGGCGGCAAGTTTGGCGTTCGCTGCAACGCCGTGTGCCCGTCGCTCACCCTTACCGATATGACCTCGATTCTCTCTGACGAGAACTCTCAGCGCATCATCAACGGTATTCCTCTGGGCCGCGCTGCCCAGGCCAGCGAGCCTGCGCAGATGGTGCTGTTCTTCGCTTCCGACCTCGCCAGCTTCGTGAACGGCGAGATCGGTGACTGCGACGGCGGCATCGTCCTGGACGGGTAATACCCCGCGGTGATCGTTTGGCGGCGACCCTGGCGACTCGGGGTTGTCGCCTTCTTTCTGACATAGGCGCGTGCGGCTACGATTCGCATGCATCCAAAGGAGATATATATGAGTGAATCGACTGCGGTGGAGGCGCCGGCGGCAAAGGAGCCGTTCTTTAAGATGTCCTCCATCCCGGGTGCCAATATTTTGGTGCCGCTTTTGTTGGGCTGCCTGCTCAACACGCTGTTCCCCGACCTGTTCAAAACGCTCGGCAGCTTTACGCTTGGCATGACCCAGCAGGGTGCAAGCGCGCTCGTTGGCGCCTTTTTGCTCATCGTCGGTACGACGATTTCGTTTAAGAGCGCTCCTGCCGCCGCTGCCCGCGGCGCCATTATCATTGCTGTCAAGCAGATCGTGGTCGTTGCCGTGTCGCTGCTCATCCTTTATGTGTTCAACGACAACCTGTTTGGCATCTCTGCCATGGTGATGCTGGCGGCTTGCACCGGCGCCAACAACGCTATGTACGCTGGTCTGATGGGCACCATGGGCAACGAGGCCGAGCGTGGCGCCGTCGCCATCACCACGCTCGTTGTCGGCCCTCCGGTCACGATGATCGTGCTCGGCGCTGCCGGCCAGGCTCCGATCGGCTGGTCGCTCGTGGGCGCCATCCTGCCGATCGTCGTCGGCATTATTCTGGGTAACCTCTTCCCGAGCTTTAAGAAGATGATGGCACCGGCACTTTCCGCCATCATCGTGCTCGTCTTCTTTGCCATGGGCTCGACCATGACCTTTGGCCAGCTCATTAATGGTGGTCTTCCCGGTATTCTGCTCGGCGTGATCTGCTCGGTGATCTTTGCAATTCCCGTCATCGCGGTCGATAAGCTCACGGGTGGTACGGGTGTCGCAGGTGCGGCCATTTCGAGCTGCGCCGGAGCCAATGTGGCCACGCCTGCTGCCATGGCAAGCGTCAACGGGGCCATGTACGGCGGTGCGGTGCTCGCGACGGCTACGGCACAGGTTGCTGCCTGCGCAATCGTTACGGCTATTTTGACCCCGCTGGTCACCAGCTGGTGCTACAAGCATTTTGAGGGCCAGGGCAACGGCGATAGCAAGGCAACGGCCGACAAGGTCGCCGCAGCCGCCTAATGCCAAGCGGCAATCAAAGCTAAATAACTAACCATGCCATAGGGCGGTCCCGGGGGAAATCCCGTGGCCGCCCTGCAGTTTCTGCGGGGTCTCTGGGACACTTTACCCTGCTAAAACTGGCATAACAGCTAGAGTGAACGTCGTACAAAGGCAAGGAAAAATACCAAACAAATCGGTGAACGGTAGTTGTTCGCGCTCGCATTTCCTGCGGATTTGTTAAAAACGCACTAATGGTATAAAAAAAGAAACATATAACAGCCCTGATGAAGGGGGTGGCTATGTTATCCTTCTCAAACGGGTGAAATCTTGGGTTTTGGGTTGTAGTTCCAAGGTGGACAAACGTTTTTCCTGCACCAACGTGTGGTGAAGAACGGAAGAAGCCGGTAGTGCAAGCCGATAATTCAAGAATTCAATAAGCAGCGGTGTGAGAGAGCGCCGCATTACACGTAACTAGGAGCGTGGTTACACAATGCAGGAGGCATGGGAAGGCTTCAAGGAAGGCATCTGGACGGGAGAGGTTGACGTCCGAGACTTCATCCAGAAGAACTACACCCCCTACGAGGGCGATGAGTCGTTCCTCGTAGGTCCGACCGAGCGTACCAAGGAGCTGTGGGGCGAGGTTCTCGACCTGCTGCTTAAGGAGCGCGAGCAGGGTGGTGTCCTCGATATGGACACCAAGACCGTCACGGGTATCGTGAGCCACCCCGCTGGCTACATCGATAATGCCCATCGCGACAAGGAGACCATTGTTGGCCTCCAGACCGACAAGCCGCTCAAGCGCGCGCTGCACGTCAACGGTGGTATCCGCATCGCTTGCCAGGCAGCCAGCCAGCACGGCTATAAGGTCGACGAGAACGTTGTCGAGCGCTACACCTTCGAGCGCAAGACCCACAACGCCGGCGTCTTCGATGTTTATACCCCCGAGATGCGTGCTTGCCGCTCGGCTCACATCATCACCGGTCTGCCCGATGGCTATGGCCGCGGCCGCATCATCGGCGACTACCGTCGTGTTGCCCTGTACGGCGTCGACTACCTGATCAAGGACAAGGAGGCCCAGAAGGCTTCCACCCCGACGGTCATGACCGCCGACAACATCCGCGACCGCGAGGAGCTGCAGGAGCAGATCCGCGCCCTCGGCGAGCTCAAGATGATGGCCGAGACCTATGGTTTCGATATTTCCAACCCTGCTACCAACACGCAGGAGGCCATCCAGTGGATGTACTTCGCCTACCTCGCTTCCGTCAAGGAGCAGAACGGCGCCGCTATGTCCATCGGTCGTACCTCTACGTTCATCGACATCTACGCTGAGCGCGACCTTGCCAACGGTACCTTCACCGAGGAGCAGATCCAGGAGTTCGTGGATCACTTCATCATGAAGCTCCGCATGGTCAAGTTTGCCCGTACCCCCGAGTACCAGGCCCTGTTCACCGGCGACCCGCAGTGGGTCACCGAGTCCATCGGCGGCATGGGTGTCGACGGCCGTACGCTCGTTACCAAGATGAGCTACCGCTACCTGCACACGCTCGAGAACATGGGCACCAGCCCCGAGCCCAACATGACCGTTCTGTGGTCGACCCGTCTGCCCGAGAACTTCAAGAAGTTCTGCGCCAAGACTTCTGTCGCCAGCTCCTCGATCCAGTACGAGAACGACGACCTCATGCGCGTCTATCATGGCGACGACTACGGCATCGCCTGCTGCGTGTCCTCCATGCGCATCGGCAAGGAGATGCAGTTCTTCGGCGCCCGTGCCAACCTGGCCAAGTGCCTGCTGTACGCACTCAACGGCGGTGTTGACGAGGTCTCCAAGAAGCAGGTCGGCCCCAAGTCTGTCTCTTATACACATCTGACGCTGCCGACGATAAGGCTCGTGTA
>USBX01000130.1 GCA_900552995.1 uncultured Collinsella sp. | reverse complement strand
ATCCTGAGAACCGTGATGCCTTTTGCGGAAACCCCGGAGATGCGATCGTTCTCGGAGGCGATTCTCTCGCCGATACGCGAGCACGACAGTGAGCATGGCAGCGAGCTGGAATCCACGCTCGCCGCATTCATCGAGAACGACCGACGTATCGAGCGAACCGCCAAGCAGACTGGCCAGCACCCGAACACGATTCGATATCGCCTCGATAAGGTGACGGCTCTCACCGGACTGAGCTACAAATGCGCCCCGGAGATGGAGCAGCTGTCGCTCGCCTACGCCATCGAACGCGCTCGCTCGCTTCAGTAAGCCCACCCCACCTTGAGGTTAGGAACGGCGGGCACGGAGCTTTTCGTAGCCATCGGCGAAGAAGGCGACCGTGGCGGCGTCGGCCTCGGCGGCGTCCGTCTCGGTTGCGGGGACCACGCCGTGCTCGTCGCTCACCAGGAACAGCGCGCCCTTAAGCTGCGCGGGAATATCTACGCGCGCGACCGGGATGTCCTTGGTCTGGGCCAGCTGTTCGATGAGCGTCGCCGTGCCGCACAGGCACTCGTCCGCCGGCGCCACAAAGGCCAGCTCGCCGTTATCGACGGCGGCGAGCAGCTCGGGCGCCACGCCGGTTTCGTCGGCCTCGGAGCGGGCCTCGGCGGAGCGGGCACGCAGCGCCTTGGCTGACGTATCGGCGAGCGGCTCGTACTCCCCCACTGTCATGGCGGCGTTGCCGTTGATGTCGATCACCAGCATGAGTACGCCGTCGTGCGCAGTGTAATCGCCCTCGGCAAGCGACCACTCAACGTGCTGTTTGGCCCAGCTGAGCATGTTATGGGTAAGTGGCTCGCCCTGCACCAGACGCTCGGACAGCGCGCGGATGTGGCGGTTGAGCATGGGCACCTTTTTGTTGGACATGCGCCAACGGCAGACAAGCGCGGGCTTGTCGAGCGTAAACTTCTCGACCGCCTCCTGATTGGCGCAAAAGTCCTCGTACGCACGCTGATCCTCGGCATTGCCAAACAGCTCGGCATCATCCACAACGGCCATATCTAACCTTTCTCAAAAACATACACCGCACCGTTATACCCAAAAAAACCGCCCGCGCCAACCGGCGCAGACGGCAATAGATAGCCTTCGTTCGGAGCAAGCCAAGGCCACTGGTGGAGCATAAGCCAGCGAGCCGGCTCCAAGTGCCCCAGGTCGCCACGAAAGAGGAGCGACGCGTACTTCTTGTACGCGAGCGACGGTTTGAGCGGCGAGATGGGGTGCTTGGGGCCGGCGCAGCGTCGAGCAGTTACGCGGTTTGGTAAAACCGCGTAACGATATTAGTGCCTAAAATGCCTGGCTCCGGTGAAGACCATCGCAATACCATGCTCGTTGCAGGCCTGGATGCTCTCGTCATCGCGCTTGGAGCCGCCGGGCTGGATGATGCAGGTCACGCCGTGCGCGGCAAGCACGTCGACGTTGTCGCGGAACGGGAAGAACGCGTCGCTTGCACAGGCAAAGCCGCCCTTCTCCACGCCCTCGCGCTCGCAGAAGTCCTCAGCACGCTCGCAGGCCAGCAACGCGGAATCCACGCGGTTGGGCTGACCGGGGCCCATGCCAATGCCGGCCTTACCCTTGGAGACCAGGATGGCGTTGGACTTGACGCCCTTGCAGACCTTCCAGGCAAACTCGAGCTCGGCCATCTCGGCGTCGGTGGGCTTACGGTCGGTGGGGAACGTAAAGGTCGCGGGGTCCTCGGTCACGTGGTCGCCTTCCTGCACCAGCATGCCGCCGTCGATGGAGCGCAGCTCCACATGGGCACCGTGGTCCACGCCGCCGGTAGCCAGCACGCGCAGGTTGGGGCGCTTGGCCATGCGCTCGAGCGCCTCATCGGTGTAGCTCGGGGCGATGATGACCTCGACGAACTGCTTGTTCTGATCGGCAAAGTGCTCAACCAGCTCAAAGGGAACCTCGCGGTTGCAGGCGATGATGCCGCCGAAGGCGCTCTTGGGATCGCAGGCGAAGGCGCGGTCGTAGGCAGCCGTGATGTCCTCGGCAACAGCAGAACCGCAAGGGTTCTGGTGCTTGAGGATCACGCAGGCCGGCTCGTCGAACTCGCGGACCAGGTTCCAAGCGGCATCGGCATCCAGATAGTTGTTGTAGCTGAGCGGCTTGCCCTGGATCTGCTCGGAGCCAACGAGCGGGAACTGCGAGCTCGCGGTGTTCTCGCAGCCCTCGGCAAAGCGATAGACCGTGGCCTTCTGCTGCGGGTTCTCGCCATAGCGCAGGTCGTCGACCTTTTCCAGCGAGATCTCGAGCTTGGCAGAGGTGTCCGCCACGTCGCTTGCCTGGGCGGCAAGCCAACGGGAGATAGCCGTGTCGTAGGCGGCGGTGGTCTGGTAGACCTTCACCTGCAGGCGACGACGGGTGGAAAGCGTGGTGCAGCCACCGGTCTCGCGCATCTCGGCCAGGACGGCATCATAGTCGGCCGGGTCGGAGATGACGGTAACGCTCGCGGCGTTCTTGGCGGCAGAGCGCAACATGGAGGGGCCACCGATGTCGATGTGCTCGATGGCATCCGCAAAGGTGACCTCGGGGTTGGCGACGGTCTTCTCGAACTCGTACAGGTTGACGACGACCAGGTCGATCAGCTTAATGCCGTGCTGAGCCGCCTCCTGCATGTGCTGCTCGGAATCGCGGCGGGCCAGCAGCGCGCCGTGAACCTTGGGGTGCAGGGTCTTAACGCGGCCGTCCATCATCTCGGGATAGCCCGTGAACTCCTCGATGGGGGTTACGGGAACGCCCGCGTCCTCGATGGCACGAGCCGTGCCGCCCGTAGAGATGATCTCGACGCCAAAGTCATCGACCAGCGTCCGTGCGAAATCGACGACGCCCGTTTTATCGGTAACCGAGATCAACGCGCGTGCGATCTTCACATCAGATCCCATGCAGTCCTCCTGTCTGGTACGCCGCCGTGCTCTGTGAGTCGGTGATACGTCGATCTGCAGCGCTCGCGCAGCGGCATTGAAAATACTGATTTAATGTAGCGCATCGAGCGCATCGATGCACCCCGCAACGGGCGCATGTGCAGAAAAAGTTTGCGCGCGGAGGGGATGGGCACGGTGAGTTCATGGAACACAGGGGCACCATAATTAGATGCCAATGGCGTGGTAGAACTGTGCTCGATATGTATCCGCAATAGAAAGAGGCACCATGGTCTCGCGGGTTCTCTACCGACCGTTTGATACCGAAGATTTCGACGCCATCGCGCTGATCTTGCAGCAGCTTTGGCACAACAACTCGGATAACGATGAGTACAACCGCCTCGAAGCCGCGTGCGACCTCGCCTATTGCCTTTCTTCCTCAACGTTTTCGCAGGTTGCAGTTATAGATGGCGAGGCGCGCGGCATTTCGCTTGCGCGTGCGGGACAGAGCTCCGGCACCGCCGTCAGGGAACATTGGATGGATACTGAGCGTACACTGCTGTCGCAGATGCGTGAGCTAGAACCCGAGTCGTGCGCCGAGTATCTCTCGTTTGTGCGCGCCACCATTCGAACCAACAACCGCCTGCTCGAGAAAAGCCCACTGCCGCATGACAATGAGGTCACGCTGCTCGCCGTCGACCCTGACGTCCACGGCCTGGGCGTGGGATCGGTGCTGCTCGACGCCGCAATCTCACATCTGTCCTCGTGCGGGGCGACCAGCGCACACCTGTATACCGATTCCAACTGCTCGTGGAAATTCTACGAGCTGCACGGCTTTAAGCGCACGGCCACGCACCGCGCCAACCGCGAAGAGCGCCGTCACGACATGCCGCGTGAAAGCTTTCTCTACGAACTCGACCTAACAGCCTAGCCCAGGCAGCCACACCTAGTCATTTAAGTCTGTCCCCAATGAGTAGCCTTGGTGATCTGCAAATAGCTGTGGTCAAAAAACATCAAATATGAGTACTGTTACCTTTTTAGTAGCAGCGATTTGGGGCATTTTTGATGCTTGTAGGCATGACGACCAGCTGCACGAGCTGACGTAGCTCCCCAAATGTTCAATAAAATAGGCTCCTAACGAGAAGTACTCTCATTAGGAGCTGTCTCTTATACACATCTCCGAGCCCACGAGACACTCGCTATCTCG
>USBX01000129.1 GCA_900552995.1 uncultured Collinsella sp. | reverse complement strand
CGGCAGCGTCAGATGTGTATAAGAGACAGGCCCAACAGCCCGGTGCCAACCGCGAGGGCATCGAGCACCGCCTGGACAAGGTGCGCGAGACGGTCGATGCCCAGCTGGGCGCCATCCGCAAGGACAACAACGTGCAGCTCGATCAGATGCGCGCGACGGTGGACGAAAAGCTTTCCCGCACGCTCAACGACCGTCTGTCTGCATCGTTTAAGCAAGTGAGTGACCAGCTCGAGGCCGTGTACAAGGGCTTGGGCGATATGCAATCCATCGCCACCGGTGTGGGCGACCTTAAGCGCGTGCTGGGCAACGTCAAGGCGCGCGGCATTTTGGGCGAGGTGCAGCTGGGCGCAATCCTGGCGGACATCCTTACGCCCGACCAGTATCTGGAAAACGTTGCCACCAAGCCTGGCGCCTCGGAGCGCGTTGAGTTTGCCGTCAAGCTGCCGGTAGACGAGGGCGACCCCGTGCTGCTGCCAATCGACTCCAAATTCCCGGGCGATGCGTACGAGCATCTGCTCGACGCCCAGGAGTCGGGCGACGCGGAGGCCGTTGCCGCCGCGCGCAAGACGCTCGATATGATGGTGAAGCGCGAGGCAAAGGACATCTGCGAAAAGTACCTGAGCGTGCCCGCGACGACCAACTTTGGCATTCTGTTCGTGCCGTTTGAGGGTCTGTACGCCGAGGTCGTCAGCCGCCCCGGGCTTATCGAGACCCTGGGCCGCGACTATCACGTCAACGTTGCCGGCCCCAGCACCATGGCGGCCATCCTCAACAGCCTGCAGATGAGCTATCAGACGTTTAGGCTGCAAAAACGCACCGATGACGTGCTGCGCGTGCTTTCCGCCGTCAAGGCCGAGCTGCCGCGCTATCAGGCGGCACTGCGTCGCGCGCAGCAGCAGATCGAGACCGCGGGCAAGACGGTCGAGGGCATTATCACCACGCGCACTAACGTCATGGAGCGCAAGCTCAAGGACATCGACGCGCTGGAAGACGCGCGGGAGGCCGACGAGATTTTGGGCTTGGAGTCCGCGGGCCTGCTCGCAGACCAAGAAGACAAGGACTAGCTGCACCTGGCGGCGGGGCGTCTGCGCAAGCGCGGAGCGCGAGCGCTTTTCGCGTCGCACGTGCCTGAAGCGCGCTTCGGTGTGCAACAATGGCGTTTCGCCCTGCCAGACGCGAAAGGAAGCCCATGTCTCAGAGAAGCACCAGTCCGCTCAAACGCTCCACCGTGCGCCGCACGCTGCAGCGTTTTTGGGATGTCACGCGCGCGCAGCCGCTGATCGTCTTTCTCTCGGTATTTTCGTCGGCGGGCTATATCTTTTTGCTCACGTTTGCCAACACCTACGTGATGGCGCTTATCGTCGACCGCGTCCAGACCGGCCCCGTGGCGGGCGACCAGGTGCTTGAGGTCTTTGGCCCCTACATTCTGGCGCTCGTGCTCGTTAACCTGGTAGGCCAGATCCTCTCCAAGCTGCAGGACTACACCGTCTACAAGCTCGAGATTGCGGGCAACTATCACCTGGCGCGCTTGTGCTTTGACACGCTCTCCAATCAATCCATGACATTCCACACCAGTCGATTTGGCGGATCGCTTGTGAGCCAGACGAGCCGTTTTATGAGTGGCTACACGGGTCTGGTGGACGTGACGGTGTATTCGCTCATTCCCACCATCACCTCGGTTGTCTGCACGGTGGCGGCGCTCGCCCCGGTGGTGCCGACGTTTACCGTAATCCTGGTGGGTATCATGGTCGTCTATATCGCGTTTGTCTGGCTTATGTACAAGCGCATCATGCCGCTTTCGGCCGCGACGTCCGCCGCGCAGAACAAGCTGTCGGGCGTACTGTCCGACGCGGTCACGAACATCTTGGCCGTCAAGACCTGCGGGCGCGAGGACTTTGAACGCGATCTGTTCGACACCGCCGATCGTGCCGCGCGCGACGCGGAGACGGTCTCGATGCACGCCATGATGCAGCGCAACTTTACGACCTCGGGCCTTATCGTCATCACCATGGCTGTGGTGAGCGTGTTCGTGGCGGGCGGCAACGCGTGGTTTGGCATCTCTGCCGGCGCGCTCGTCATGATCTTTACCTATACGTACAACCTCACCATGCGTTTGAACTACGTAAGCTCCATGATGCAGCGCATCAATCGCGCGTTGGGCGACGCCGCCGAGATGACGCGCGTGCTGGACGAGCCGCGTCTGGTGGCAGACGACGCGAATGCCCCCGAGCTCAAGGTGGGCGAGGGCGCGATTGATTTTGAGCACTTGAGCTTTGCATACCGTGACGCCGCGGCGGGGGAGAGCGTGTTCAACGACCTGACGCTCCATGTGGCGGCGGGCCAGCGCGTGGGCCTGGTGGGCAAATCGGGCTCGGGTAAGACGACGCTCACCAAGCTGCTGCTGCGCCTAGACGATGTTCAGGGCGGCCGCGTGCTCGTGGATGGTCAGGACGTCTCGCGCTGCACGCAGCAGAGCCTGCGCCGCCAGGTTGCCTACGTGCCGCAGGAGGCGCTACTGTTCCACCGCTCCATTCGCGAGAATATCGCCTACGGCCGCCCCGACGCCACCGACGAACAGATTCGCGAGGCTGCGCGCCTGGCTAATGCCCTGGAGTTTATCGACCGCCTGCCCCATGGCTTTGACACCATGGTGGGCGAGCGCGGCGTTAAGCTTTCGGGCGGCCAACGCCAGCGCGTGGCCATCGCCCGCGCTATCCTGACCGATGCGCCGATTCTGGTGCTCGACGAGGCGACATCTGCCCTCGACAGTGAGTCCGAGGCGCTGGTGCAGGAGGCGCTCGAGAACCTGATGCGCGGCCGCACCTCCATTGTGGTGGCGCATCGCCTGTCCACCGTGGCGGCGCTCGACCGCATCGTGGTGCTGGCGGACGGCGAGATTGTCGAGGACGGTACGCATGCGCAGCTTGTCGAGGCGGGCGGCGAGTATGCAAGCCTGTGGGGTCGCCAGACTGGCGCATTTTTGGAGGCTTAAAGCCCCCGTACGTGGGACAATCGTTTCCGTGAAGTTTTGTTTCTGCCGAGCCGAGGAGTCGTTATGCCACGCGAGACCAATGCCGCCAAACGCGAGCGCGCCATCGAGGTGTGCGAGCGCCTTAACCGTCGCTATGGCCCGGTCGAGTGCTTCTTGGACCACGAGAATCCCTTTAGGCTGCTCATCGCGGTACTGCTCTCGGCGCAGACGACCGACGCGCAGGTCAACAAGGTGACGCCCCAACTGTTTGCCCAGTGGCCAACGCCCGAGGCCATGGCCGGGGCAAGTGTGACCGACGTGGCGGACACCATTAAGTCACTCGGCTTTTATAAGAGTAAGGCCAAGCATGCCGTGGAGGCCGCGCAGATGATCGTTGCCGACTACGGCGGCGAGGTACCGGCCGACATGAAGGAGCTTGTAAAGCTGCCGGGCGTGGGGCGCAAGACAGCGAACATCGTGCTCAACGTGGGGTACGGCATCGTGGAAGGCATCGCGGTGGATACGCACGTCAACCGCATCGCGCACCGCCTGATGCTGAGTCCCAAGACGCACGCCAAAGAGCCGCTCAAGACCGAGCAGGATCTGCTCAAGATCTTGCCGCACGAGTATTGGGAGTCGGTCAATCACCAGTGGATTACCTTTGGCCGCGAGATTTGCGATGCCCGTAAGCCCAAGTGCGACGAGTGTCCGCTGGCGGACCTTTGCCCCAGCGTACGCGTGACGGGGTAGGGCTCGGCACGTTTTGCCGGCGTCCGAAGGCTGTGGCCAATGTTGCGCAACACATTTGGGCTGCGAAGGCTCAATATGATGGCGGCAGATACCGTTTGTTGTGAGGGGATGCCCGAATATGTTTTGCACCAAGTGTGGCTCCGAGATGCCCGACGGAACCGATTTTTGCACGGACTGCGGGGCACGCATGGGCGTCGCTTCTCCGGCGGCCGCGCCTGCTGAGCCCGCACCGATGCCGGCGGCAGGGATGCCTCCCGTGCAGAAGAAGTCGCATAAGCGCGCGGTGATTATCGGCATATGTATAGCGGGCGTGCTGGTGGCCGGTGGCGCTGCGCTGGCGCTGACCGGCGTGCTGGGTCCGCTTGGGCAGGGCAATTCATCGCAGATT
>USBX01000128.1 GCA_900552995.1 uncultured Collinsella sp. | reverse complement strand
AGCGTCAGATGTGTATAAGAGACAGGAGCCAGTCGAAGCGCTCCTTGCTCATCTCCGCGGGGAGAATGGCGACGGAGTCGACGGCGAGGAGCTTCGAGTTGAACGCGCCGCCGCGGCAGTAGTTACCGGTGGAGGGCCACACGGCGTGATGATACGTCGCGTCGAACTGGCCGGTGACGAGGCGCGGGGCGAGGCAGCCGAACGAAGCGCCGACCTTGTGGCAGCCCGTGGGGAACCACTTGCCCGCCATGGCGAGGATGCGGCAGGGAACGCCGGAGAGCTCGGACGGAATTTCAACATAATTCGGCACGGCCTGATAGAGGCCGCCGGTCTCCTTGGCTTCGTTCTTCCACGTGATGCGGAAGAGGTTCAGCGGGTTGACGTCCCAAAGGCCGACAGTCTTGAGCTTTTCCTGAATTTTCTCAGGAATGGTCTCAGGATGCTGCATCTGCGCGATGGTCGGGATGATAACGTTGTTTTCCTTGGCCTTCTCAATGTTGTGCTGCAGGCCGGTCTTGTTGATGGTCAAATCGATCTTGCCCATGGTTCACTTCTCCTCCTGTTGTTTGTCAATATAAGAATATAGTGTATATTTGGATATGCCGAAGTATTTTGCGATCTTGTCGCCGGACTTTGTGACGAGGAACGCTCCGTTCTGGCTCAAAAAGCCGATGGCGCGCATCTTATCTTCCTTGTTCATCAGCGCGACGGGTTTACCGACAAGCGCGACCGACTGGGCGATCAGCTCGTCAAGCAGGTCGTTGACATTCACGATCTTTTCCGGCTCACTCTGCGTCTTATCCTTTGTGTCGATCAACTCGTGCACCGCATCCTCGACCATCAGGAGCGAGGAAATGTCGTAATTGATGCCAAGGATCGCGGCGACCTTGCCGTTCCTGCCGCGGATGTACATGGTGGAAGACTTCAATATCTTCCCGTCCGGCGTTTTGGTGAGGTAGCTCAAGTGGTCGCTCGGCTGCGCGTCGGCCTGACGCACCTGCTCTAAAACAACGTGCGACGCGCCGTCGCCCACCTTGCGGCCTGTGACGTGGCCGTTCTCGATGGCAACGATGGAATGCTCGGGGTGCTTGGCGCCCACATCGTGGATCACCACCTCGCAATGGCTGCCAAAGGTCGCGGCGATGCCCTTTGCGACCTGCTCCAGGGTCTTCAGCGTTGCGGCTTCTATGGTCTATCCCTCCTCTGATCGCCCGTCCGCCCTATTTTGCTGTGCAAATTGCACAGCTTTCCATCGGAACGGGCATGTTCTTTCATCCCTATAATACCATAAATTGATCGAATTGCAATCACTTTCTTAAAAAATTTTTGAAATGCAAATTTTTTGTTTGACAACTGCCGTTCTTATGCTATGATAAAGACAGTGTAACAGAAAATTAACCCCGGTCGACAGAAAATACTATTACTTTTAACGGAGGTTTTACCATGGATTTCGAAGCCATCAAGAAAGCCGCACAGGCCTACGGCCCCGATATGACCCGCTTCCTGCGTGATATGATCGCCATCCCCAGCGAGAGCTGTGAGGAAAAGGGCGTCGCCCACCGCATCGCCGAGGAGATGAAGAAGCTCGGTTACGATAAGGTCGAGTTCGACGCGCTCGGCAACGTCATCGGCTGGATGGGCTCGGGCGACAAGATCATCGCCATCGACTCCCACATCGACACCGTCGGCATCGGCAACCGCGAAAACTGGACGCACGACCCGTACGAGGGCTACGAGGATGACAAGGTCATCTACGGCCGCGGCGGCAGCGACCAGGAGGGCGGCATGGCTGCGGCGGCCTATGGCACGAAGATCATGAAGGACCTCAGCCTCATTCCCGAGGGCTACAAGATCATGGTCGTCGGCTCCGTGCAGGAGGAGGACTGCGACGGCATGTGCTGGCAGTCCATCGTCAACGAATACTTCAAGGGCCCCGAGGATGCGAGAAACCAGATCGAATTCGTCATCTCCACCGAGCCGACCGACGGCGGCATCTACCGCGGTCACCGCGGCCGCATGGAGATCCGCGTCGACATGCACGGTGTCTCCTGCCACGGCTCCGCGCCTGAGCGCGGCGACAATGCCATCCACAAGATGGCCGAGGTCATTCTGAACGTACGCGACCTCAACGAGAACGACGCCGCTGACGACAAGGAGATCAAAGGCCTTGTCAAGATGCTCGATCCGAAGTATAATCCTGAGCATTGGGAGGATGCGCGCTTCCTTGGCCGCGGCACCTGCACCACGAGCCAGATCTTCTTCACCTCTCCCTCCCGCTGCGCCGTCGCCGACAGCTGCTCGATCTCCATCGACCGCCGCATGACCGCAGGCGAGACCTACCAGTCCTGCCTGAAGGAGATTGAAGACCTGCCCGCGTGCAAGAAGTACGCCAAGGATATCAAGGTCTCCATGTACATGTACGACCGTCCGTCCTGGACCGGCGAGGTCTACGAGACCGAGGCTTACTTCCCCACGTGGATCAACAAGGAGACCGCTCCGCACGTCAAGGCCCTCGTCGACGCCCATAAGGCTATGTTCGGTGACGAGCGCATCGGCTGCGAGCCCAGCATGGACAAGCGCACCGGTCGTCCGCTGTGCGACAAGTGGACCTTCTCCACGAACTGCGTTTCCATCCAGGGCCGCTATGGCATCCCCTGCGTTGGCTTTGGCCCGGGTGCCGAGTCTCAGGCTCACGCTCCCAACGAGGTCACCTACAAGGACGACCTGGTCACCGCTGCCGCCATGTATGTTGCTGCTTTGAACCTCTACGATCCGAGCCAGGCCGATGGCGACGCTACCGTGTTCCGCGCTGGTCTGACCAACAACAAGATCGACTAGTCCCATTCCTTGATCTTGTTGAGCCGGGGACAGCCTGTGTCCCCGGCACCCCCTGTTGACTTGGGGCCCGCGGTCGTTATCTCCCATGCTTCCTCAACGGTAGCGGGTCCTCGTCATAGCGCTCTGCATGTTCTAGCCACACGCGCATGCCGGAGCACATCTACTCATTGCGATCGTTTCATCTATGGAAAGGATATTTACATGGACGCCAAGTTTACCGAGCTCGTCGAGCAGCTGAACGGCCTCGATTTTAAGGGCATGTACGGCAGCGACTTCCTGCACACCTGGGATAAGACCACCGATGAGCTCAAGGCGCTCTACATCGTCGCCGACGCTCTGCGCGAGCTGCGCGAGAACAACGTTTCGTCCAAGATCTTCGATTCGGGCCTGGCCGTCTCGCTGTTCCGCGACAACTCCACCCGTACGCGTTTCTCCTTCTCTAAGGCCGCCAACCTGCTCGGCCTTGAGCTGCAGGACCTGGACGAGAAGAAGTCCCAGATCGCTCACGGCGAGACCGTCCGCGAGACCGCTACCATGATTTCCTTCATGGCCGACGTCATCGGCATCCGCGACGACATGTACATCGGCAAGGGCGACGCCTACATGGCCGAGGTCTCCGAGTCTGTCCAGCAGGCCTACGAGGACGGCGTTCTGGATCACCGTCCCACGCTCATCTCCCTGCAGTCCGACTCCGATCACCCCACGCAGTCCTCTGCCGACATGCTCTACCTCATCAACGAGTTTGGCGGCCTCGAGAACCTCAAGGGCAAGAAGGTTGCCGTTACCTGGGCCTATTCGCCCTCTTACGGCAAGCCGCTGTCCTGCCCGCAGTCGCTGATCAGCCTGCTGCCCCGCTTTGGCATGGACGTCACCCTGGCTCACCCCGAGGGCTACGACCTCATGCCCGAGGTCGTCGAGCGCGCCAAGGGCTATGCCGCCGAGTCCGGCACCACCTTTAAGCAGGTCAACACCATGGCCGAGGCCTTCGAGGGCGCCGACATCGTGATCCCCAAGAGCTGGGCTCCGTTTGCCGCCATGGAGAAGCGCACCAACCTGTACGCCGAGGGCGACGACGCCGGCATCGCTGCGCTCGAGAAGGAGCTGCTCGCCCAGAACGCCACCCATCAGGACTGGTGCTCCACGACCGAGCTCATGGAGAAGACCGCCAACGGCCAGGACACCATCTTTATGCATCCGCTGCCCGCCGACATCTCCGGTGTCTCCTGCGAGCACGGCGAGGTCAACGCCGACGTCTTCGACATGCACCGCGTGGGCACTGTCTCT
>USBX01000127.1 GCA_900552995.1 uncultured Collinsella sp. | reverse complement strand
TACACGAGCCTTATCGTCGGCAGCGTCAGATGTGTATAAGAGACAGCTGGGAGACGGGGACGTACTGGTGGTGCTTTCTATCGACCGACTTGGCCGTAATTACTCCGAGATTCTTGAGGAATGGCGACGCATTACCAAGGAGCTCGGGGTTGCCATTGTGGTGTTGGACATGCCATTGCTTGACACGCGCGCTTGGGCCAGCGGCGCGCCGGATGTGACCAACGTCCTGATTGCCGATATTGTGCTGCAACTGCTGAGCTACGTGGCGCAGGTAGAGCGCGAGAATATCCATCGGCGCCAAGCGGAGGGAATTGCAGCGGCGCGGGCGCGAGGGGTCCGTTTCGGTCGACCTCGCAAGCCGTGCCCTCCTCAGTTTGAGCTGGTGCGCGATAGCTATGAGGCGGGTGATATTACCCGCAGCCAGGCAGCAAAGTGCCTGGGCGTGTGCGTGGGGACGTTCGATCGCTGGATGCGCGAGGCGGGGTAGGGGTTTGCGTCGCTTTGTCGCTTCCTGTTGCGATTCAAATTTTGATACGGTGACGATGTCATTTGGGGCTACACTCGCTGATATTCAAAAAAGGAGGTTGGCCCTTGGCGCGCGTAAAACAAATAATCGGATGGACCGCGATCGTTCTGTTCGCTGCAACGCTGGTGGGCATCTGGGTGCTGACGGAGCAAAATGCGGTGGAGACGTCGTTGCTGAGCGAGTCCACCGCGCGTGTGGTGGAGGGTCAGGCTACGGGCGTTCAGGCTGCCGATGCCACGGGTGAAGCCCAGACGGAGAACGGAATGACCGGGGGCACCGATTCGGCTGCCTCGAATGTCCGGTCTGGCCGACTTGCTTCCATTCGCATGTGGGTGGGCACGAACGTCCGTCGCGTTGCCCATACCGTAGAGTTTTTCTTCGTCGGATTATTCGCCTCCGTGGTCGTGGTTTGCTTTTCCAGGCGTCCGTGGAGCGTATGCTCCCGTTGCGTGCCCGTATTGCTCTTTTGCGCCGCCTGCTCCGTTGGCGATCAGGTACATAAGATTTTTGTTCCCGGCAGGCATTTCGACGTTATCGATTTAGGATTCGATGCTGCGGGCTATGTCACCGCCATGCTGTTGGTATTGCTGGCAGCGGCGTTGGTGCGCCATGCGACTCGGCCGATCGGCGCCCATGCGAGGCGCTAGCCGGTAACAAACCCGTTTCTGATAATGCGACCTTGTTGAATTATTTTGTGTCGCGCGTATTTCCGAGCGGTCGGATTTGAGGGGCGAGCGGTAGAACGCTCGCCCTTTGTGCGCCACGATGCGGCACAATGTACCGCAAAAGCTGTTTGTATCCGGTACGAATCGTTCGTTGGTCTTTAATTCTTCTCAACGGAGGTGTTTGAGATGGCAAACGGATTGCTTTTGCGGCTTCGCGAGCGTGAGCTCAGCGCGAGCCCGGCGGAACGCAATGTCATCGCATATGTAAGCGCTCATCCGCACGAGGTGGTCGGGCTGTCCGTCCGCGGTCTTGCCGATGTCACGTTCTCCTCGCCCTCGAACATTTTGCGCTTTTGCAAGCGTTTGGGTTTTGCGGGCTACAAGGAGTTCCAGCGCGAACTGATTGCCGAGCTGGCGCTCTTAGGTGACAAGAAAGACGTAGCCCTCGAGGACATCTCCATGGATGACAGCGTCGAACGTATCGTGGGGAAGGTGATGAAAAGCAACGTGCGTACGATCGAGGCGACGGCGCGAACGCTCGATTACACCGTCTTGGAGCGATGCGCGGCCCGTCTTAAGCGGGCACGCGCGGTCAATCTGTTCGGTATTGGTGCCTCTCGTTTGGTCGCGCACGACCTGGCGCAAAAGCTCATGCGTGTCGACAAAGAGTGCCATTTGTACGACGACTGGCATGATCAGCTCTTATGTGCCAAGAACATGCATGAGGGCGATATGGCAATCGCCTTTAGTTACTCGGGCTTGACGCAAGAAGTGCTGGACTGCACCGCCGAGGCTCAACGCCACAACTGTCCCGTTGTGGCCGTTACCAAAGTAGATGGATCATCCAAGCTTGCCACCATGGCCGATGCCGTGCTCGGCGTTGCTGCGAGTGAACCCTTGGTCCGCAGCGGTGCCATGGCTTCGCGTATGGCCCAGCTTATGGTTGTCGATGCCCTGTACGCTGCTTACGTTGCCAGCGACTACGAACGGGCGACGCATGTCATAAAGCAAAACTACATCGAGAAACAGGAAAGATGAGGTGAATGAAATGCTCGATTTAACAAAATTCACGACCGAACAGCGTAATCAAAGGTCAATGGACCTCGATACGATGACATCGCTGCAAATCGTCACGATGATGAACGATGAGGATCTTCGTGCCGTCCAGTCGGTCACGAAAGTGTTGCCCCAGGTTGCCACAGCAATCGACTGGGCTGCTGAGGCACTCGAGCGCGGCGGGCGCGTCTTTTACATGGGCGCAGGCACCAGCGGTCGTCTGGGCGTACTCGACGCTTCGGAGTGTCCGCCCACGTTTGGCGTGTCACCCGATCTGATTGTCGGGCTCATTGCCGGAGGCGAGACGGCGTTTATCAAGGCTGTCGAAGGTGCCGAAGACAGCGAGGAGCTTGGCGCGAGCGACCTGCGGGAGCGTGGACTCTCGGACAAGGATCTTGTCGTTGGCCTGGCGGCAAGCGGCCGTACTTCTTATGTGGTGGGCGGCCTTGCGTACGCCAAGGCAACTGGGTGCAAGACCATTGCAATTGCCTGCAACCAAGGGTCGAAGATCGGGGAGAGCGCAGATCTTGCCATTGAGCCCGTGCCCGGTCCCGAGGTACTGACCGGCTCAACGAGGCTCAAGGCGGGAACGGTTCAAAAGCTCATTCTCAACATGATTTCGACCGGTGCCATGGTCAAGATTGGCAAGGTATACCAAAACCTGATGGTCGATGTGCAGCAGACGAACGAGAAACTGGTGGTGCGCGGCCAGAACATCGTGATGGAGGCGACCGGCTGCACGCGCGAGCGCGCCGTTCAGGCGCTTGCAGATGCCGGCGGCCACGTAAAAACCGCTATTGTCTCGGTACTGCTGGACTGCGATGCCGAGCAGGCTGCGGTGGCTCTTGAGCGGGCGCGAGGCCATGTCCGTGCTGCGGTGAGTGGCCATGAGAAGAGCAATGCCGATGCCCAATAGGTGCGCGGCGTGAGCTGATATGACATCCAGACGAGATACCCAATACAAGGAGGAGTTATGACGAACAAAGAGCTGGCTCAAAAGCTGCTGGACCTTTTGGGCGGTAAAGACAACGTGCTGGCAAACGCGGCGTGCATGACGCGCCTGCGCGTGACCGTCAAAGACGCGGGCAACGTCGACACGGAGGGCATTAAGGCGCTCGACGGCGTGATGGGCCTGGTCGAGGACGACACGATGCAGATCGTGCTGGGTCCGGGCAAGGTGAATAAGGTGCTCGAGGAGTTCTCCAAGCTCACCGGCCTTGCGAAAGGCGTTGCCGACGAGAGCGTGGTTGACGCTGCGGCCACGAACAAGGCCGCGCAGAAGGCCAAGTACGAGTCCAAGCCGGTTCAGGCCTTCCTCAAGAAGATTTCCAATGTCTTCGTCGCCCTGCTTCCCGGCATCATTGCGGCTGGCCTCATCAACGGTATCTGCAACGTCATTAACGTCTCGACGGCAGGCGCGCTTGCAGGCGAGTGGTGGTACCAGGGCATTCGTTCCATGGGCTGGGCCCTGTTTGCCTATCTGCCCATCTTGGTGGGCTATAACGCGGCACGTGAGTTTGGTGGCTCCGCTGCGCTGGGCGGCATCGCCGGCATGATGTGTATCGCCAACAGTGCCATGCCCCTGCTTGCGCCTGGCGCGGCTGATCCTGCCACTGCCATTCTGCTGCCGCTCACCAATGCGCAGTACAACCCCGCAGCGGGCGGCATGATCGCGGCTCTCATCGCTGGTGCATTTTTTGCCTGGATGGAGCGTCAGATTCGCAAGGTTATGCCCAACGCACTCGACACGTTCCTGTCCCCGCTGCTGGTGCTCATCATCGGCGCCTTTGCTCTGATGCTCGTCATCCAGCCGGTTGGCGCATGGCTGACGACTGCCATCTTTAGCGTTTTGACCTTTATCTTCGAGAAGTTGGGCGTCCTGGGCGGCTATAT
>USBX01000126.1 GCA_900552995.1 uncultured Collinsella sp. | reverse complement strand
ACGAGATTAGCGAGTGTCTCGTGGGCTCGGAGATGTGTATAAGAGACAGCAGCGGGTGAACATATGGGTGATCAGCGGGTTCGATTCGTCCGTGGCGACCGGACGGCTCTTGGTGCGCCAGCGCGCAGGCGAAACTCCCAGGTACTGATACATAGACTGCAGCTCGCACTTGCCGTACTTGGGGCAGCCGGTGCAATCGGCGGGATGCGTGGCCAAGATAAGCTCCATTGCCAGCTTGCGCACGCGCTCGGCCTGCTCGCCTGTCGTGTTGACGACCATTCCCTCGGCAACCTGCGTCTTGCAGGCACACACCGGCTCATCTTGGCCTTCGATCTCGACCATGCACAGACGGCATCCGCCGACGGCCTCAAGATCGGGATGTTTACACAGATGCGGAATATAGATACCGGCATCGAGCGCGGCTTCCAGGACATTTTGCCCTTCGCGTGCCTCGACCTCGGCTCCATTAATCGTTAGCTTCATTCGTTCCCCTCAAAACGTCGCTCTTGTCCAGAAAGGCGCCCGGGACCAAAGCGATCCCGAGCGCCTCGCTTGTAGGGCAAATCCCCGCCCGCACCCAACGCGTGGGTGTCTGCAGGCGCGAATAGCTGCGGTGTTACGACCACTCCTCGTCGCCCGCGTCCTCAAAGAGGGCTGCGGCGGCGTTTTCACCGGCGATGCGACCCGAGTTAAGGCAGAAGCCCATGGTGTTACCCGGAATGCAGTAGTTATAGGAGTCGCCATAGATGGTGCAGGCATCGGTGCCAACGCAGTACAGGCCAGGGATGACCTCATAGTCGTCGGTCATGACCTCCATCTTGTGGTTAATGAGCACGCCGCCCAGGGTGCCGTAGGCGCCACAGTACTGCTTGCAGCAATAGAAGGGGCCCTTCTCGAGCGGCTTCATAAACTCGCGCTCTTTCTCAAAGATGTCGTCCCAGCCGTTGTCGCACATCTCGTTGTACTCGTCGACGTTAGCGAGCAGACCCTCCACGTCGATAGCCGCCTTCTCGGCAAGCTCCTCCAGCGTATCGGCCTGGCAGATCGCCGGATAGCCGGCCTCCAGGTCGCGGTTCCACTGCTCCTCAAAGCCGTCGTACAGGTCGTGCGGATGAACGTGGCTGACGATATCCGGACCATCCTTCTTCCAGTGCTTGAGCATACGGGAATCAAAGATGGCATAGGCGACCTTGCCGGGAAGATGGTTGATGGCGTTGCCGACAAAGGTGGTGTTGAAGATCTCGTCCTCCGGCATAAAGCGCTCGCCCAGACGGTTGCACCAGTAGCACGGCTGACGGAATGCGCCCTCGACATAGAAGTGGTTCATGTTGTCGGGGATCTGATACATGAGCTCCATGGTCACCGGGGTGTGGCCGCCGCCGACCTCGTGGCACATGTTGATGCCGTCGCCGTCCATGCCCGGAATGGCAAACGAGAACAGGTCTTTACCCCACTCAAAGTCGAGCTTCTCCTTGATGAGCTTAGCGTTGTGGCCAAAACCGCCCGTAGCGACAATCGCAGACTTGCACGAGATTTGGTACTCCTCGCCGTCCTTGTCCTTGGCGGTCACGCCGCAGATGGCGCCGTCCTCGCCCTTGATAAGGCCGGTGCCCGGGCACTCAAACATAAACTCGACGCCCAGGTCCTGGGCACGCTCGGTCATGCGTTTGGTCATCGTGGTCGCCGCGCGAGGACCGGGCTCCGAGCCGTCCTCGGGCTGCACGACATGCCAGGTGTACTCGCCGTCGGAATAGGCACGCGTGCGCTCGCGGGCGCGGAACGCCGGACGCACGGAGTTAAACACCACGCCCATGTCCTGCAGCCATGCGATGGTATCGCCCGACTTAAAGTAGTAGTCGCGCACCAGGCGAGCATCGACCTGGTAATGGGTGTAGAACATATGGCGACGGAAGAGCTCGCCAGGCGTGACCTCGATCATCGAAGCCTTCTGAAGCGGAGAGCCAGCGGCGGCAGGCCCCATGCCCATGTTGGCGGCGCCACCGGTAATGGGGGCCTTCTCTAGGGCAATGACGCGAGCGCCTGCCTCGGCTGCAGCGACCGCTGCGGCAAGGCCACTCAGACCCGCGGCGACGACACCGACGTCTGTCTCTAACTGTTTCATGCGAATCCTCCTTTATAGGGCTCTTGGACGAACCCGGACTTCATGCGAATTGCATGCGTATCGACAGCCATACTTTCGCTCGAAAACAGACTCAAAGCCATGTGCAGGCGCACCGATGTTTGCCCATAGCGACCATGGGCTTTGTGCGGATGAACTATGCGTTTGGGCAACGCTTTCGAGCGCATGGCCCTGGCGCCACACGTACAGGGGGGGGCAGTGTGCTTCACGGCGTCCGCCCCTGATAATCGAGTTTTCTTATTTATGGTTCCGCTGTGCCTCGAGCACATCGAGCGGCGTAAGCGCCTGAATAGCGCGCTCTTTTCCAAAGATTGCCGAGCACACGAGCGTTCCCGACATAACCAGGCAAACCGCGAGCGCGATTCCAAAGGCCCAGAATGCGAAGAGGTGGCCAAAGTTGATCGGCTGCTGCAGCATAAACGTGAAGAACGACGTGGCAAGACCCATAAAGACGCAGGGCACATTGGAGCAGATCGAGACAAACCAAAACCGTCCCGGCAGAAAATCTCAATCTGTAACAGTTACTCGGCAAAATCCATCCCTCGTGTTACAGATTTAGACAAACCGTCCAGGCGGGGACTCAACATCTCAATCTGTAACACCTAGCCGCCCAAATCGGGTCTAGATGTTACAGATCGAGATTTTGTTTGAGAGGCTGAGAATTGGACCGAAAAACACGGTCCCGGAATAACAAAAAAGCTCGCCGGCTAGGCCGACGAGCTGCAAGTTCTTGGTCGCGGGGGCAGGATTTGAACCTACGACCTCCGGGTTATGAGCCCGGCGAGCTACCAGACTGCTCCACCCCGCAATGTCTGGGCGCCTCATGTGCGCAAGAAAGAATATTACGTGGGAGTTCGGTAAACGGCAAGGAAAATCTCGTAGAGCATAATTCCTTCATATTTAAACCTCTCAGCCCTTATCACCGTAAACGAATCACAGCCGAGCGCCGTCGATGGCACGTATACAATGGTGCGCGTCCTTTTATGCCGACACCGGGAGTAGACATGCTGCTCGCTATCGATATGGGAAACACGCAGACGGCCATGGGTCTGTTTGACGGAGACGAGCTGGTGCAGTCGTGGCGCATGCCCACCGACCGCTCCTATACCGCCGACGAGATCCACGTGCGCCTGATGGGCTTCTTTAAGATGTACGACCTTTCGCTCGATGCGGTCGATGCGATCGCCTTTGCCGGCGTGGTTCCGCAGCTCTCACGTGAGTGGCACGCCGTGGCCGACCGCATCGCGGCGGACGCCATCGTCATCGGGCCGCAGACGGCCGCCGTGACCAAGCTGCGCGCGGCGCGCCCCCAGGCCGTAGGTGCCGACCGCGTCGCCAACGCCGTCGCAGCTGAGACTTTCTACGGCGCGCCGGCAATCGTGGTGGACTTTGGCACCGCGACCAATATCGACGTCATCGATGAGGACGGTTATTACATTGGCGGAGCGATCGCGCCGGGCATTCGCATCTCCATGGACGCGCTTGCCGCCCGAGCCGCCAAGCTCGCCAGCGTGCCGCTCGAGGCGCCCGAGCACGCCATCGGTCGCGACACCGAAGAGTGCATCAAGGTCGGCGCCGTGATGGGCGCCGCCGCCATGGCCGAGGGCCTGGTCACGCGCATGAAGCGCGAGCTGGGCCGCGAGGATGCCACCGTTATCGCCACGGGCGGTCTCGCCGGCATTGTCGCCGATTCGACCGATGCCTTCGACGTGGTCGACGGGCAACTCACCATCAAGGGCATCTGCGAAATCTACCGCCGCATGCAGGAGCTGGGATAGAGTAAACGCCAGGTCGCAGCAACCAGCCGCCAATCCTATTCCTCAAAATCGAAAATTTTTCAGTTTTGAGGAATAGGGTGCTGACAGCCCATTCCCCAGACAACAAGACCCTCCCCGGCACAGCCGAGGAGGGTCTTGTTGTCATCGCTATCTTTGAGCGCGGGCGCCTCGCGTTACAGCTGTCTCTTATACACATCTCCGAGCCCACGAGACACTCGCTAATCTCG
>USBX01000125.1 GCA_900552995.1 uncultured Collinsella sp. | reverse complement strand
GTACAGCAAGCGCGTTGCTGTCCGCAAGCTCGATCGTCAGTAATCGAAACGCGACATATTCGTGCGCATGCGGCGCCCCGGTTTCGGCCAGGGCGCCTTTTTGTTCCGTCATAGGGGAGAGATGTCCTGCCGTACTTCATCGCTTCCACACCGTTTACCGAGTTGTCCTAGCCTTTTACCGATGCGTGGAATATACTTTCATTAACACGTTG
The DNA here is from genome assembly GCA_900552995.1 of uncultured Collinsella sp. GTDB lineage: Bacteria > Actinomycetota > Coriobacteriia > Coriobacteriales > Coriobacteriaceae > Collinsella. Next base: position 3,964 of record USBX01000125.1, on the reverse strand, counting down.
CTTCGTGAAAGGAACATTCATGATTTACACGCTCACTGCAAATCCCGCCATTGACTACAACATTGCCTGCGACGGCCTTGCTGCCAATACCGTCACGCGTACCCGCAATGCCGTCTACACGCCCAACGGCAAGGGCCTCAACGTCTCGTTTACGCTTGACCACTACGGTGTCGACACCACGATCCTGGGTTTCTTCGCCGGCTTCTCGGGCGAGTTTATCGTTAAGGGCGCCGAGGCCCTGGGCGTGCCCGTCAAGCCCGTGTGGACCGACGGTATTACGCGCGTCAACGTGTTCCTCAATGCCGGCCCCGACACCGAGTACAACATGGTCAACGCCGGTGCCGCCATCAACGAGGCCAACGAGCAGGAGATGTTTGAGCTTATCGATTCGCTCGATGACATGACCTGCCTGGTCATCAGTGGCTCGCTGCCTCCCAACATTTCCGAGGGCTTCTTGGCCGAGGTCCTGCGCCGTGTCAAGGCCAAGGGGGCCGAGTTCGTCCTCGATATCTCGAGCCATCAGCTGGCAGACCTCATTGCCATGGAGCCGCTGCTGATCAAGCCCAATGATGACGAGCTGCTCGACATCTTTGGCATCAAGGTGAGCGGTGGCGACGACGAGTCCGTCAAGGGCGCTATGGCCGAGCTGCACGCCAAGGGCGCCAAGAACGTGCTGCTGACCCTCGGTGGCGCCGGTGCGTACTTCTCCAACGGCGAGCATATCTGGTTTGCCAACCGCACCTTCGACGTCAAGCTGCTGTCGACGGTGTGCGCCGGCGATTCCTCGCTCGCTGCCTTCCTGTCCGTGTGGCACGACGCCCCCGAGCGCGTCGAGGACGCCCTGCGCCTTTCGATGGCCACTGGCGCCAACGTGGTCGAGTGCCCCGGTCTGGGTGATTTTGCCAAGGTGGACGAATATAAGAAGCACATCGAGGTTCGCCAGGTCTGCTAGTTCCGGCACCTTGTCTGAATAGTTTGATTATTTCGCATCCGTCTTAGTCTAGGACGGATGCGTTTTTGTTTATCGGACTTGCGTGTGCAGTGGAGGCTGTTTCTTGCTAGACTTCTTGCAGACGCAATCGATAGCCAATTTGATAGTCGCAGGAGGCCATAGGCATGTGCAATGTTTCGCTCAACGGTACTCAACCGTCCGATGCGTCCCTGCGCGTCCTGCGCGCGCTTGAGGCGGCTGGTCTTGAGGCTTGGTACGTGGGCGGTTGGGTGCGCGACGCCCTGATGGGGTACCCCAGCCACGATGTTGATATGTGCTGTAGCGGCCTGTGGCAGGAGTCCAAGGCGGCGCTCGAGGCCGCTGATATTGCGGTCGTGGAGTCGGGTATTAAATTTGGCGGAATCACGGCTATTTCCGATGGCGAGCGTATCGAGGTCACTACGTACCGTCTGGATGGCTTTTACACCGATGGTCGCCATCCCCAGAGTGTGGAGCGTGCTGCCTCGCTCGAGGACGATTTGGCGCGCCGCGACTTTACCGTCAACGCCATGGCCTGGCATCCCGAGCGCGGGCTTGTCGACCGCTACGACGGCCAGGGTGACTTGGAGCGCAAGCTGATTCGCGCTGTCGGCGATCCCAAGCGTCGCTTTAACGAGGACGCCCTGCGCATGCTGCGTGCGGTGCGCTTTGCCTGCCGCCTGGACTTTATGATTGAGCCCGAGACCAAGCGTGCGCTTGCCGAGTGCGCGCCGCTGCTCGATGCCGTGGCGCGCGAGCGTGTGGGCATTGAGCTTGAGGGCATCCTTTCGACCGGCCACGGGGGAGATGCCATGCTGCGCTACCCCGAGCTCATCTGCGCCGCTGTGCCCGAGTTGGCAGCGGGTCGCGGGTTTGATCAACGAAGTGTCTATCATGCGTTTAACGTCTACGAGCATATCGCCCGCGTACTGACGGTGGCAGGGGAGCTGGCGCTGTGCGACGGCATCGCGCCCTCCTCGAGTCTGATGTGGGCGGCGTTTTTGCACGATGTGTCCAAGCCCGAGTGCTTCACGGTCGATCACGCCGGCAGCGGACACTTCTATGGTCACCCTGAGCTCGGCGCCAAGAAAGCGCGCATCATTATGGATCGCCTGGCGCTTTCGCACGACCTGGTGCGCGATGTGTGCCTGCTTATCAAATACCATGACAAGCCGCTGCGCCCTGAGCGTACTTGTCTCCTCAATATGATGCGCGCGCTTTCGGGCGAGGGCGTCGACACGGCCCGCCTGATTGACGAGCTCATGGACCTCAAGCGTGCCGACACACTTGGCAAGGCCCCGTCGTGCTTCTATTACGTCGAGACGATTGAGGAGATGCGCGCGATGGCGCACGAGCTGCTGAAGGCGGGGGAGCCCTATACGCTCAAGATGCTCTCCATCAATGGCGGCGACTTGATCCGTGCTGGAGTCAAGCCCGGGCCGGAACTGGGGCAGCTTCTCAACTCCGCCCTCGACGCCGTGATCGAAGACAACATTCCCAACGATCGCGAAGCTCTTTTGGTCCATCTCAACTTGAATTAGCTACCTAGTTTACCTGCGTGTTCCATAACCTGCCGACAATTTTTTGGCAATTTGGAATTTCTTCTTGCGCTGACGTTTTTTGTCCCGTAATATATTTCCTCGCAGCACGGCAGTGCAGATGTCATGTGGCCCGTTCGTCTAGCGGTTTAGGACGCCGCCCTCTCAAGGCGGAGATCACCAGTTCGAATCTGGTACGGGCTACCACGCATCTGATACCCGGACTTCCTATGGAAGGCCGGGTTTTTTATTTTCAAACAACCGTCTGCAATTCCCGTTTGAACCAGAGCTTTGCGTTCTGCCTATGGCCCTTACGGGTACAATATCCAAGATATTTTGACTGTTAGAAGGAGTCTCATGACGGAGTCCTCTCAGCATGCGTCTAAGCCCCAGGTCGAGGTTGAGGCCTCGGGCGGAGATGACAATAAGAGCGCACGCCGCGGCGCCATCTTTATCGGCGTCGTGCTGGTAGGTTATATCGTCTATCTGGTGGTAACCGGGCAGATGGGGCAGTTCTGGGCCGCTATGTCGAGCGTCCAGGCGTCTTGGCTCGTTGTCGCGTGTCTTTGCATGTTCATGTACCTGTTCTTTGGCATTGTGGCCTATGCGATCGCCGTCTGGCTCGATCCCAATTCGCCCGTCGGCATCCGCGACCTGATCTCGGTCGAGGCGAGTGGCATCTTCTTTGGCAACCTGACGCCCATGATGATGGGCTCCACCCCGGCTCAGATCTATCGCCTGACCAAGGCCGGCCAAAACGTGGGCGAGGCTGGCGCCACGCAGTTCACGCGCTTTATCGTGTACCAGTTTGGCCTCGTTGCCTGGGGCGCTATCCTACTGCTTGCTCGCATGCCCTTTTTTGCCGAGCGCTATGGCGACATGACGTTGCTGTGCGTCTTTAGCTTTGGTGGGCACTGCTGCATCTTGCTGGGCATCTTCGCCGTCGCGCTCATGCCTAAGACCGTCACGCGCGTCGCCCATTGCATCATCAATTGGCTTGAGCGCATTGGTGTCTCGGCCACTAAGATCGAGAGTTGGCGCACGTTTGTCGATGGCGAGATCTACTCCTTCTCCGAGAAGTTCAAGCTTTCGGCCGGACATTTTTCTTCCATGCTGCTCACCGTGTTTATCACCATGCTGCAGCTCGCGTTTTTCTATCTGGTTCCGTATTTCCTGATGCTTGCCTTTGGCCACCACGAGGTCGACTTTTTCTCGGTCATGGCCGCGAGCGCCTTTGTCCAGCTGTTAAGCTCTGCGGTTCCCTTGCCCGGTGGAACTGGTGGCGCTGAGGGCGGCTTTGCATTGTTCTTGGGTCATTTCTTCGGTTCGGCTTCGACCGCCGGCTATCTGCTGTGGCGTCTCATTACGTTTATTGCGCCTACCATTTTGGCTGCGCCCCTGCTGGGACTTAAGAGCGCCCACAACGAGAGCTGTCTCTTATACACATCTCCGAGCC
>USBX01000124.1 GCA_900552995.1 uncultured Collinsella sp. | reverse complement strand
GTCTCGTGGGCTCGGAGATGTGTATAAGAGACAGATCGATGACACCGAACTCGAACTTGGTGTCGGCAATGATGATGCCACGGGTCGCTGCATACTCGGCGGCAGCCTTGTAGATCTTGAGGGAAAGGTCGCGAATCTGCGTGGCGATGTCCTCGCCCACGATCTCGCAGCAACGCTCGAACGAGATGTTCTCGTCGTGGTCACCGATCTCGGCCTTCGTGGACGGCGTGAACAGCGGCTCGGGAAGCTTGGAAGCCTCGGTCAGGCCCTCAGGCTGCTGGATGCCGCAGACGGTGCCGTTCTCGTCGTAGGTCTTCTTGCCCGAACCGGTCAGATAGCCGCGGACGATGCACTCGATAGGAATCGTCTGGGCCTTCTTAACCAGCATGGCGCGGCCGGCGAGGTAGTCACGATACTCAGCAAACTCCTCGGGGAAATCCGCCGGGTCGATGGAAACGAGGTGGTTGGGAACGATGCCGGCAAACTTATCGAACCAGAATGCCGAGATGCGGTTGAGCACCTCTCCCTTAAACGGAATCTCGTCGGGAAGAATGAAGTCGAACGCAGAAATGCGGTCGGTGGCGACCATCAGCAGGTTTTCACCGGCATCGTAGATATCACGAACCTTGCCACGGGAATCCGGACGACGCTCCATCGTTGTCACGTGAGTCACTCCTTACCAAAATACGACAGTAATGCGGGTTCTTTCCCGCACGTTTTCGCAAACTCGGAGCGGCAGGGACGAAACCCCTCCTTCACCGAATAGCGAAAAGCTAGTGCTCCATTGTAGTAGATGCCGCGTCCGCCGTGTGCTCGCGAGGCAGATGAATCGTAAAAGTCGTACCCTTTCCAAGCTCCGACTCCACGGATATGTAGCCGTGATGGCGCTCGACGATCTGTTTAGTCACGGCGAGGCCCACGCCCAGACCGCCCGCCTCACGGGCACGGCTGGCATCGGCGCGCCAAAAACGGCCGAAGATGCGCGACAAGTCATCCTTGGCAATACCGATGCCGGTATCAGAAACGGCAATGCTGACGTGTTTGCGGTCACTGAGCACCGACACCACGACCCAACCGCCCTCGGGGGTGTAGCGCATGGCGTTGCTCATGAGATTGATGACGCATTGTGTGATCATGTCGGGATCGGCTTCGACGACATCGTCGTGACCTTGGGTCTCGTCAGCAAAGCGCAGGCGCAGATCGCGGTCGACAAACAGGCGCTCCTGGGCATTGACGATGGAACGCACGAAAGGAACCATGTCCACCGGCTCAAGGTTGAGCGGAGCCGTGCTGTTTTCCATGCGCGACAGGTCGAGCATCTGCTGCACCAGACGAGCCAGGCGACGCGTCTCGGAAGCAACAGTCTCCAAGTGCTCATCGTCGGTAGGATATACGCCATCCTGCATGGCCTCGACCGTTGCGAGCATGGCCATAAGCGGAGTACGAAGTTCGTGAGCCACGTCCGAGGTCAAACGTTTCTCGTGTTTCATATCCTTCTCGAGCGAAGTGGCCATCTCATCGAATGTCTCGCCCAGTTGATCGATCTCGTCATCGCCGCGCAAGCCCGTACGAACAGACAGATCGCCATCGCGAATTTGCTTGGCCGTGCTGGTAATACGGTGAATCGGCTTGGTGAGCATGCGCGACACGAGTGATCCGATAACGACCGAAATGCAAACTGCAACAACCGCAGCAAGGGCCATGGCGTTAAAGGTCTTCTCCCTAAACGCAGAATCTGCCTTGGTGAGCAAGGCATCGGAGCCGATGGCCCACAGCTTTACTTGTCCGACATGCTCGCCGGAAGACGTTATGATTTCGACGTTTGCAACGCTATCGGAGCCGGTGGGAGCCGACGAGACCGGACTATGCGATGCTTTTTTCCCGCTCGAGCTGCTCGACGGCGATTCGTTCTCGCGCACATCGGCGGTCGCGCTTGCCGAAGGCCATGAGTCGTCATAAACGACAACCCCTTTCTTGTTGACGACCTGCATACTCAGGTCGTCGGACACCAAACTCGATGTCGCGACCGTGCGCAGCTCGCCCGCAGTCCAGCTGCCGTTTTCCTCATACGACGTCGCAAGCTTTTCGGCAGCGGAATTTGCGATTTCGACGATATTGGAGCGCGTGTAATCCGAAAAGACCGTGCCCCACACAACAGAGACCACGCCCACCAGCACCAATACCGTCATGAGCGATGTCAGAGCAAAAGCAAGTGCCATGCGCGAGGGATAGCTCATCGTTGGCCGTGAATCGGAGCGAGGCGTGTTCCAACTAGCCTTGGAACCCGCCTCGCTCTCCTGCTTGTGCTTTTGTCCGATTTCAAAGCGCGCAGGTGTCATATGTGATTTCCCTATTTCTCGTCCGACTTATCGGTCTTGGCCGGAGCCTCGAAGCGATAGCCGACACCGTGGACGGTGTAGAGCCACTTGGGCTTCTTGGGATCATCGCCCAGCTTGGCGCGAAGGTTCTTCACGTGGCTATCGATGGTGCGCTCATAGCCCTCAAAGTCGTAGCCGAGCACCTTCTCGACCAGCTCCATACGGTTGTAGACACGGCCGGGATGACGAGCAAGCGTGGTGAGCAGCTTGAACTCGGAAGCCGTCAGGTCGACTTCCTTGCCCTCGACCAAAATCTTGTGGCCCGAGATATCGATGACCAGATCGCCGAAGTCGAGTACCTCGACGGCTGGCTCGTCGGCCTGATGGGCACGGCGGAACAGAGCGCGAACGCGCGCGACAAGCTCGCGCGGCGAGAACGGCTTAATCAGATAGTCGTCGGCGCCGAGCTCAAGACCGATAATACGGTCCTCGATCTCGCCCTTGGCAGTCAGCATGATGATGGGGACATCCGAGGTATCGCGAATGGTGCGGCAAACGCGCTCGCCGGGGATCTTGGGGAGCATAAGGTCGAGCACGACCAGGTCAAACTGATGTTTCTCGAACTCCTCGATCGCGGACTGGCCGTCGCCGACACCCACAACCCAGTAGCCTTCGCGCTCGAGATAGGCAGCGACGGCGTCACGGATTGCCTTCTCATCCTCGACCAGCAGAATCTTTTTTGCATCTGAAGCCATAACACGGCCCCCCTGTCTCAATCAGCTAAGAACAAGGCCATTTTAACGCACCTGAGCCCGCCGGATGCCACTATGACGCGGCAGCTCGGCGGGCGGTACTCACAATTACAACGCGTTTATTCCCCTGTTGGCGCCTTTTTAACCCCTCTAAGCTTAAAGAGAGAATAGGCGTGCGGTGACCGTCTCGGGTATACCCTGGCTGTTGCGCACCGTGGCGTACGTAAGAAATGAGTCCGATTTTCCCGCCGTAGCTGGATAATCGCCATATTCCAAAGCGCGGTCGGGCGACAGTAGCGAGCCATAGGTCTTGGCAGAGGTGTCGATGAGAAAATGCGATGCCTGTACCTTAACGAGATATTTATTCTTCTTGCCGGCAGCACATGCGAGCGGCTCGCGGGACAGGAAGAGGTATGGCCCCCCCTCATTACCGATATACGTGCCCATGTTGCCCAGGCTGCCCACGCCACTATAGGTCGCCTCGATAGAAAACACGAAGGTATCGCCCATATATACGGCCTCGAAAGGCGAGACTGACGAGGGAAGGACTAGCTGGGCACGTTTGGTGTTGTTGCCATCGGTCAGATCGATTGCCGTTATGCCGTAGTAGACGCCCTCATCATTGTGCACGCGGGGCGAGATGGTCAGGATGCCGTCGCTCACACGCGGGGCGGATGCGAAACGGCCCGTCGACTTCCAAATAGTCTCAGGCTTGGACTCGCTGGGCGACTGACGGTAGCAGTACGAATCGTTACTCGTCTTGGTGCCGCCGGACGAAGGCATCTTATACCAGATGACCGACGACCCATACGCTGTGAAGAGCGGCGGATCGTAGTTCTCGCCACCGCGGTCGAGCTCGACAGCGTTGCCGGTAAGGGAGGAGCCTGCAAGGTTTTGCGCATAGAGTTTCCAAGACGCATTGGCAAAGTTCATCTCGACCCACGCGAACACGCCATCACCCGCGCGAACGTCGTAAAACGCATAACCGGTTCCCTCAACGGGATCCTCAATAAGTGTGGTAAGCGAGCCATCGCCCAGATTGAGCACACCAAGCGTATTGGCATGCAGGGCAGAAGCAGGCGCCATCATCGCGGCAGCGTAGTCGC
>USBX01000123.1 GCA_900552995.1 uncultured Collinsella sp. | reverse complement strand
GCCTTATCGTCGGCAGCGTCAGATGTGTATAAGAGACAGCGTCATTAAAGAAACTGACGTTGACGACGTGGCGGCCGCCAAGATAATCCTTCATATAACTGCTGTCGATATCGCCAGGGCTGAGCTGATCGGACTCGCGCAGCACCGTCGAGCGCGTAAGATTGCGGTGGGCGACGATCATGTCCTGCTGCCAGTACTTTTCGGTGTAGAGCTCGAGCATCCCAGCGGGGACATCGATGCCAAGAGGGTCAAGAAAGACGCGCGTTTTCCATTCTTGCGGGGTGGATACGAGATCCCTGGAAAGGTCGCTCAGGAAAAATGCAGCCGACTCGTAGGGGATGAGAAAACGCAGCTTTTTGAGGACGGTCGAGCGAAACTCGCGGTCGCTGTCGATGGAATTAATCGAAAGCACGAGATCGTTTAAGCAGAGCCATTCAGAATCGGACAAAAAGCTCAAGATGACCTCCGATGAGATTGCGTAGTGGTTTAGCTGGCATTTTAGTTAATTTGCGTAGAGATACTACTCCTTTTTTCGAATGATGATAAGCCGTTAGCCGAATGGTTTCGGTGAGGGGCCAATCGCAAAATATGAATACCTAAGAGCCAGGGCCCGGTTCTCCAAGCTGTTTGATTATTCCGACTTATTAAAGGAGTCATCATGGAAGAGAAGCTTCCTTCATGGCGTTGGGCGATTGTTTCAGTCGTTTGCTTGCTGTGCTTTATGGCTAACTACATGCAGTACCAGGTCTCAGCACTCGCCGTCGAGGTCATGCCTATGCTCAATATCGATACCGTCGGCTTTTCGATGCTGTTCCTCGTTCCTATGCTTACCGCCGTTTTCTTCTCAATTCCGCTGGGTGCCCTTGGTGACCGTATCGGTTCTAAGAAAGTTGTCACGGTTTGCACCGCAATTTCGGTTGCCGGCGGTTTTCTCCGTTGCTTTACGCTCGATTCGTTCACGATGCAGATGACATCGATGTTCCTGATTGGCATGGGAATCTCGGCACTCAACGCCAACCTCATCAAGGTGCTCGGCACCTGGTTCCGTGAACAGACTGGTTTCGCCATGGGCTTGTTCTACGCGGCTTCGTGCGTTGCCATCGTTGTCGCTCAGATCTGCGCTGGCTTGTTCGGCAGCGTCTTTAACTCTTATATGGTCGCTGCTGTCGTCATGACCATTTCCTGGGTTCTTTGGATTGTGCTTGACCGAGATGTGCCCGAGGGGCAATCGCTCCCCGAGCCCGAGCCCGTGCTCGACTACCTCAAGGTTGCTATCAAGAGTCCTGGCGTGTGGCTAATCTCCATCGGCGTCGGTTTTGGACTTGCCTCTACCACTGCCTATGCCGGTTTCCTGCCTCAGGCGCTTCAGCTTGGCAAGGGCATAGACGTCGCCACTGCTGGTTTCATGGCCGCAATTGTTACCGTTGGCAGCTTTTTCGGCTGCATCGTTGGGCCTGCGTTCTGCGATAAGCTTGGAAAGTTCAAGGGTTTTCTCATCGTCACTACTCTCATCGGTGCCATATCGATGTTCGTGACGTGGTACACCCCGGTTGGTTTCCTTCTGTGGACGATTTTGGTCATCAATGGCTTCTTTACCGCCATCAACGGCCCGATCATGCAGTCCATGCCTGTCCTCCTTCCCGAGATTGGTGATAAGTATGCTGGCTCCGCTGGCGGTATCGTAGGCACCATTTCCCTGCTCATGAGCTATTTCCTGCCTATCGGTATCTCCGCCATTGCCGGTGCCGATTACACTATGAACATGGGTCTCGAGAGCCTCTGCTTCCTGCTTTCCGTGGTTCCGGTTTTCTTCCTGCCCGAGCTCGGCCGCAAGGCCATGCAGGCTGCCGCCGCCAAGGACGGTGAGTAGCCATGGAATCGGTGGTTCCCGCCGATATCGTCCTTAAGACGACGGCGCTGTTTACGGCCGAGGAACTTGAGCCTCGCGCTGGGTGCGTTGCAGTTCGCGGCAGCGAGATTGTGGCCGTGGGCTCTCCCGACAAGGTGCAGCCGTTTATCGGTCCCGATACTGAGGTTATTGACGCCGGCAACAAACTGGTCATGCCCGGATTCAACGATTCACACATGCATTTTGCGCTTGGTTCAATCCAGAAGGATGAAGACTTCTGTTGCGATCTGATGTTCCTGCCGAGTGAGCAGGCTTGCGTGGATGCTGTGGCAAAGTTTGCTGCCGAACACCCTGACAATCCGTGGATTTACGGCCAGGGTTGGTATTCGCCTGCATGGGAAAACCCGATTGACCCTGATTGCCGCAGCCTCGATGCGCTCGATATCGACCGCCCAATCGTGCTTTCGGATTTTTCGATGCACGTGGTGTGGTGCAATACCGCCGCGCTTAGGGCGGTTGGTATTGATCGCAATACCCCGACGCCTGAAGGTGGCCTTATCCGCCACTTTGACAACGGCGAGCCCAATGGCTTTCTGTCTGAGCCCCAGGCGACGAACATCTTGCTCGATGTTGTGCTCAACAAACCGGACCTTGATGCGTCGTTGCTCAAGTCGATGCGCAAGTTCAACAAGCTCGGCATAACTTCGATCGGTGATATGTATCCTTTGGGCGTGACCACGCCCGGCGTGTACGACATCTATGACCGTCTGGCGAGCGAGGACCTGAGTACGCTGCGTATTAGCTACTATTCTGCGCTCGACGCTCCGATGGCAGAGTCGCAGGCCCTGCGTGTGCGTCATCACGGCGAGCGCGTCCGAATGGCGGGTCTCAAGTACATTTTGGACGGCTGTCCCGAGGCGTACACGGCCTACATGCATGAGCCGTATCTTAACGCTCCTACGGGGAAGGACTTTCGCGGCGAACCAGCATGCAACCAGGAGACGCTTGACCGCATGATGCTCGAGGCCAGCAAGAATGGCTTCGATGTTCGTATTCATGCCATCGGCGACGCATCGGCCACGATGATTGTCGATGCCGTCGAGCGTGCCGAGGAGGTGTGCGGCAACAAGGGGGCGCGTTTTGCTATCGAGCATACAGATAACCTGAAGCTCGAGGATATTGCTCGCATGAAGCGCCTGGGCATTAATGCTGCGGTCCAGCCGCAGCATCCCATCGGAGGCCTTGGGCAGGGCGTGTACGAGGAGTCTCTTGGCGAAGAGCGCATGAGCCACATGTGGCGCTATAGGGAAGAGGCCGATGGCGGAATCCACTTAGGGCTTGGTACTGACTGGCCTGCGGTGATGTCAATCGATCCTATCGATACCGTGTATGCTGCGGTGACGCGTAGCGAGTTTGACGGGCACCCGGCGGAGGGATACTTCCGCGAGAATGCCCTGACGCTCGGCGAGACGCTGCAAGCGCACACGCTCGGCTCAGCATATGTCGAGGGCTTTGAGCGCCGTTTGGGCAGCCTTGCCGCCGGCAAGCTTGCCGATATCGTCATCCTGTCGGGCAATCCGTTTGAAATGAACCCGATGGCGCTTCGCGATCTCGAAGTCGAGACGACGATCTTTAACGGACGCGTCGTCTATCGCAAGGATGAAGCATAGATAGGGTGATGAACGTGAGCAAAGGGACGGTCGAAAAATATGCCCTGCTGTTTGTGGTGTGCGGCATCGTGTTTGCTGCGAACTACGCGCAGTATCAGGTGTCGGGATTGACACATCTGGTTGTGTCGGACCTGCATCTGACCTCGGCCGAGTTTTCAGCCGTCCTGTTTGCCCCGTTTGTTCCTGCCGTTGTATTCGGCATGCCTGTCGGCGTTTGCGCCGATCGATATGGCGTGAAGGCGCTCGTATTCATCGCGTCGGCGATTTCTGCAATTGCAGCGGCTGCTCGCGCGGAGTGCGCATCGTTTGCGACGCTGTTCACGGCGACCATGCTTCTGGGTGCGGCACCATGCGTCGTGAATGCCATCGTTCTAAAAGTGCTTGGTTCCGCTTTTGGCGGAGAAACCGATAGGGCCATGGGATGGTTCTACGCTGCGGGGTCGGGCGGAATCGCCTGCTCGCTTGCAACCTCTCCTCTCTTTGCAACGCCCGGACGAGCATATGCCCTTGCCGCGGTTTTGTTTGCCGTGTTTGGATTGCTGTGGCTGCTGGTTGCGCCGTCGGCAGATGTTCTGCAGGCTGCAGATGGCTTTGGCGTTCAGGGCGCGGAGCCTGCTGCATCGTCGGCAAGTGCGTTTGCGGCGGTAATCAAGATGCCGATAGTTCTGTCT
>USBX01000122.1 GCA_900552995.1 uncultured Collinsella sp. | reverse complement strand
CTCCCCGCGCCACCTGCTGGAGTGCTCGGGGCTCAGGAGGTCGACCTACTACTACGCGCTGGCGCACCCGCGGAGGCCGACCAGGCCCGAGCTGCGCGACGCCGCGGCCGAGATATTCTCGCGCACCGCCAACGGCTGCGGGCACCGGCAGATAGCCATGTGCCTGCGCGCCGAGCTGGGCGCGGTCGTGGCCGACAAGACCGTGCTCAAGATGATGCGCGAGATGGGCATCCGGTGCGGGATACGCCGCCGGGGCTCCCGCCGCCGGTACAGCTCCTACAGGGGGCTCGTGGGGAGCACGTTCGAGAACGTCATCGCGAGGGACTTCGGCGCCGAGGGGCCGTGGCAGAAGCTCGGCACCGACGTCACCGAGTTCAAGGTCGCCGGCGCCAAGGCCTACTGGGCCCCGGTGCTCGACTTCTGCACGAAGGAGATCGTGGCGAGCGACATATCGACCTCGCCGGACCTCGCCCAGCAGCACAGGATGCTCGACCGGCTCCTCGAGGCCCTGCCCGACGGGGCGGCACCGACCATGCACTCGGACATGGGCTGGCAGTACCAGCACGAGTCCTACACCTCCAGGCTGGAGGGGGCGGGCATCACCCAGAGCATGTCGCGCAAGGGGAACTGCATCGACAACGCCGCCACCGAGCAGCTCTTCGGCCACGTGAAGGACGAGTTCTACCGCGGCAGGGAGTGGGGCAGCTTCGAGGACTTCAAGCGCGACCTGGAGGGGTACATAGTCCATTGGAACACGCGGCGCAGGCAGGTAAGATTGAAGGGCCTGACGCCGGAGGAGTTCCGGGACCGGGCCCTTGCGGCGTAGTCGCTATTTATTCAGTCCAAGTTTCGGGGCGCAGTTCACTGTCCCCTTTGTGGTGGTTTGAGCGTTAAAAGTGAACGTGTCGCTACTTGGAAAGCTCGTCGGCGAGGGCCTCGATCTGAGCGCGCGAGGCGTCGTTGAGCGAACCCAGGACGGTCACCTTGTTCTGCGCCAGGGTGATGTCCTTCATACCCTCGAGCTCCTTGGTCATAACCTTGGCAGCTGCAGGCGCCCAGGAACCGGCCTCGACAAGCGCCACGGTACGGTTCTGGTAGGCATGCTCGGCAAGCGTGTGGATAAAGGTGCTCATGCACGGGAAGATCGCGCCCTGATAGGTGATGGAGGCGAGCACCAGGCGGTCGTAGCGGAACGCGTCCTCGACGGCCTCGGCCATATCGTCGCGAGCCAGGTCAAAGACGGAAACCTTCTGGCCGCGAGCCTCGAGCGCAGACGCGAGCTCCTCGACGGCGGCCTTCAGGTGGCCATAGACGCTCGCGTAGGCAATGGTGATGCCCTCGTCCTCGGGCTGATAGCTCGACCAGATGTTGTAGGTGTCGAGGTAGTAGCCCAGGTTCTCGGTCAGCACGGGGCCGTGGAGCGGGCAGATGATCTGGATGTCCAGGTCGGCGGCCTTCTTGAGCACGGCCTGCACGAACTTGCCGAACTTGCCGACGATGCCAAAGTAGTAGCGGCGAGCCTCGCAGGCCCACCCTTCCGGATCCTCGATGTCATTGGCACCAAACTTGCCAAAGCCGTCGGCACTAAAGAGCACCTTGTCGGTGGCCTCGTAAGAGAACAGCACCTCGGGCCAGTGAACGTTGGGGGCGCCGACAAACGTCAGGCTGTGGCCGCCCAGGTCGAGCACGTCGCCCTCTTTGACGACCATCTTGCGCTCGGGATAATCGGTGCCAAAGTAGTTGACCATCATGCGGAAGGCGCCCATGCTGGCCACAATCTGTGCCTGGGGATAGCGCTCCATAAAGGCGGCGATGCCGGCGGAGTGATCGGGCTCCATGTGATGGATGACCAGGTAGTCGGGCGTGCGGCCGTCGAGCACGGCCTCGAGGTTGCCGAGCCACTCGTCGACAAAACCGCCATCGACCGAATCGGCGACAGCGATCTTCTCGCCCAAGATAACGTAGCTGTTGTATGCCATACCGTTCTCGGACACATCGTACTGGCCCTCGAACAGGTCAATGTCGTGATCGTCAACGCCAATGTAGCGGATATCCTTGGTGATCTCCATCAGGCAAAGCCTCCTAGATAGACAAATGAACCCGTCTATCATAGCACTCGCCTTCATAGTCACGGCTATCTGCCAGCATCCTTACCGATTGTTATTGAAGCGCAACGCCGAGCCGTTGACCTGCGAAAACTATGCGCGCGGCGCAGCCGTGGTATGCCGAACGATGAGCTGACCGGGAATGCGAATGGCGACGGGTCTGTCCGATGCCCCCGCCTTGGGAACCGCATGCTCGAACACCTCACGCCCACGCTGATGCAGATCGAATCGAACGGTCGTGAGCTCGTTATGCGCGACAAAGTCGTCGAGCGAGTCATCGACGCCCACCACGCTCACGTCCTCGGGCACGCGCAGGCCGCTATCGCGCAGCGCGGCAATGGCGCCGTTTGCCATCTGGTCGTTTGCCGCGTAAATCGCCGTCATGGTGCGGTCGTGCTCAGCCAGGTACCGAGCGGCCTCGTAGCCGCTGTTGGCAGACCAGTCACCCTCGAGTGGCGCCTGCGGCTTAATGTGCTTACGCTCGAGCGCATCCTGCCAGCCGGCGCGACGAAACTGTTCGTCAACCGAAAAGGACGGGCCGCCAATATAACGAATCTGCTCGTGTCCCAGCTCAAACAGATGGTCCATGAGCAGCAGCGAGCAGCCGTAATGATCGGAGTCGACGGTGGTCACCCGCGGGTGCGCATACATGGTGACGATAACCGTGCCAATGCCCGGCAGTGGATCAAACGTCTCAAAATCGGGCGCCATGCGGCTCATGCCGATGATGATGCCGTCCACGGGCAGCGCGGCCATACGACGCGTGGCCTCGGCAAGCGAGAACTCCTCGGTCTTGGACATCTCGACCAGCGTGATGGCGCAATTATGCTCGCGAGCAGCGCTGGCGATGCCATCGATCATTGAGAGGTTGCCAAACTTGGTGACATCGTTGATGCACAGGCCGACCGAATGGTAACGGCCATCGCGCAGCGAGCGACCGGCATAACTCGGACGAAAGCCGAGCTCTTGCATCGCGGCCTGCACGCGCTGGCGCGTCTGCTCGTTAACGTTGGGCAAGCCGTTGGCGACGCGCGAAACCGTCTGCTGCGAAACGCCAGCAGCGCGGGCGACGTCGGCCATGGAAACCGGACGCGTACCTGTATCGTTGGACGTGCGCCTTGCCACAGGATCACCTTCACCCTTGCGAGATCTGAATAGCGTGAATGCCGGCCCGGGCAGAAATACATCCCGCGCCGGGGCCCGCTATCGTCGGACGCATGTTAACGTACTCTACTTTTTCTATCTGCATCTCTTCTGCTTTATAAGTCCATACGGCAGTACCGTTCACGGCTGAATTTCTACCGATTACCAGATTCTCAAAAAGTAACAAGCGATGTGTTATGAGTACGTTAACATAGCCCGTAACGTGCGGTATCGTGAACACCTGATTCATGCCGCTTCAAGTTGTTAACGTACTCATAACGACGCAAAACTCACCCGTGCGCGCCAAGGAAAGGACTCCCATGACCACCCCCGACGAAAAGACACTCGCCACGCTCACCAAGCTGTTTGAGGAGGAGTTTGGCCCCATCGGCGACCGCCAGGTGCTCTACGTGCACGCGCCCGGCCGTTCCGAAATCAGTGGCAACCACACCGACCACGAGGGTGGCCACGTTATCGCCGGCTCGCTCGATGTCGCCGTCGACGGCATCGCCGTGACAACCGATTCCAACAAGGTTCGCGTCGCCGACGAGGGCTACCCCACGTTTGAGATCACGCTCGACACGCTGGATGTTCAGGAGTCCGAGAAGGGCACGTCCGCAAGCCTCGTGCGCGGTATGGCCCACGAAATCGCTGCTCTGGGCGTTGAGCCCCAGGGCTTCGACTTTGCCTTTACCTGCTCCGTCCCCTCGGGTGGCGGCCTTTCTAGCTCCGCCGCTGTCGAGGCGGCTTGCGGCCGCGCCATGGAGACGCTCTGGGGCGCGCCCGCCATTGAGCCCGTCGCGCTCGCCCAGATGAGCCAGCGCACCGAGAACAACTATTACGGCAAGCCCTGCGGTCTTATGGATCAGGCGGCTGTGTGCCTGGGCGGCCTCGCCTACACTGTCTCTTATACACATCTCCGAGCCCACGAGACACTCGCTAATCTCGT
>USBX01000121.1 GCA_900552995.1 uncultured Collinsella sp. | reverse complement strand
GAGCCTTATCGTCGGCAGCGTCAGATGTGTATAAGAGACAGCTCCGAGGCCAAGGACGCTTGCGACGAGGGCGCCGACCTGCTGATCGCCACCACCGTTGCCCCCGAGGGCCTCACCTGCCCGTACGTGAGCGGCGTGCCCTTCATGACCGGCATGAACCGCGTTGCTGCCGAGAAGGCCGTTCTCGACGTCATGGCTCAGTAGGCGCTGACTGCATGAGTGAGCAGAACGCCAATCCGGTCGAGCTCTTTGGCATGCGCGTTGCCCATGTGGGCATTAACGCCACCGACCCGGCCGATGCCCTGGAGATCGCGGAGCTGTTCTCGACGATGATGGGCCTGCCCGTTATCGAGACCCCGGTTTCGTACTTTAACGATTCGCTGATCGAGGTCATGAAGCAGAACGGTCGTGGCACCAAGGGCCACATCGGCTTTGCCGTCAACGACATCGATGCGGCCGAGAAGTGGTTTGCCGAGCGCGGGCTCGAGGTCAACGAGGAGTCGCGCGTGCTGCTGCCCGACGGCGGCACTAAGCTCGTGTACTTTAAGCGCGAGTTCGCCGGCTTCGCCGTGCACCTGTGCCGCGAGTAGCGCACAGGCTGCTATAGCTAGCAAAAAGGGATAGGGCCGCATGGCCTTATCCCTTTATTTATGCCGAGGGGCTTTCTATCGTGGCAGGCGAATCGTAAAGCGGCTGCCGACGCCCTCGACTGAGGTCACACCGATGACGCCGCCGTGGCTGTCGACGATCCACTTGGCGATGGCGAGCCCCAGACCCGAGCCCTGCGCGCCGGCATCGCGCGCGTTGTCGGCGCGGTAGAACCGTTCGAATGCGTGAGCTGCGGATTCCTGGTTCATGCCGATGCCCTCGTCCTCAACACTTATGTCGATCGTGCCCGCGCCCGCATCCGGCGTCACGCCAAACGAGATGGATGTGCCCGCGTCCGAATACTTGGCGGCGTTCTGCACGATCACGCGCAGAGCCTGCTTCACGAGCGCCACGTCAACGGGCGCGTCGCAGCGCGGGTCGCTGGTAAGTGCGGCATCGTACGCCAGTCGATATGTGTGCGCGGCATCGATCATCTGCGATTCCTCGCATACCTCGCCGACCAGTGCGGCCAGGTTAGTATTCGCACGCCGCAGGACCGTGCGCCCGGCATCGCCGCGCGCCAAAAACAGCAGCTGCTCCACGAGCTCCTGCATATGCTCGCTTTCGGCCTTGAGCGAGGCAATGGACTCTGCCAGCACGTCCGGGTCGTCTTTGCCCCAGCGGTCGAGCATGTTCACGTAGCCCTGAATCACCGCGATGGGCGTGCGCAGCTCGTGGCTCGCATCGTTGACAAAGCGCATCTGCTGCAGCTTGGCCTCTTGCATCTGGCGCAGTAGGCGGTTGAGTGCAACCTCGATGCTTGCCAGGTCGGCGTCGCCGGTAGTGACGCTCGGCGAGTCGACGCTTGCGCGCTCGATGGCCTGCTCCAGTGTTTCCATCTTGCCGCCGGAGAGCTGCATGCGGCCGAGTTCGTCCACGCGCAGGGCCAGATCGTTGAGCGGCGCCATGGTGCGGCGCACGCGGCGGGCGCCGCCGAGCATGTTGAGCACGCTGATGACCTGCCAACCCACAACGACAAGGTAGAGAGGCCATAGCGTGACGAGGTCCTGCGCGAGGGGGAAAGTCTTGGTGGTACGCGCAAGCTCGACGGTATAGGTGAGCGTTGTCAGGTCCCAGCCGCGCGCGGGCGTCAGCGACATGCTGCGAACGGTGGCGTTGGGGATCCATCCTGCGGTAAACGTGTCGTCGGGCAGTGTCTGGTTGTATCCATAGACGAGGATCGCCGCCGCAATCACTACCAGCAACAGATCGAGCCAGATGTAGCTCATCAGACGGCGCCACATATAGCTCCAGTTGATGGCGCGGGCGATGGAGGTGACGCGCTTGGCCTCGGCGTTACGCGCGGCAGACATAGCCCACCCCGCGCACGGTCTGGATGATGCGGGCACCGCCGGCGTCTTCGATCTTGGCACGCAGGTGCGCGATGTGCACATCGACGTTGTTGGTGTCGCCCACGTATTCGTAGCCCAGCGCCTCGTGCGCGATACGCTCACGCGTGAGCACGGTGCCGGCGTGTGCCATAAGCAGGGCGAGGACATCGAACTCGCGAGCCGTGAGCGCGATGGGCGAGCCACCGACCGTAACTTCGCGGCGGTCGGGGTCGAGCGCAACCGAGCCCACGGCGAGCGTGGCGGGGGAGGGCGAGGCAGAGGTCTTGGCCGAGTCGCCAGCCGGGGACGTCGCGGCGGTACCGGCACCCGTAGCGCCCGCCCCGGCACCGGTGCCGACCGCGCCCGAAGCCGCCCGCACGTCCTCAGCGCGCTTCAACGCCACGCGGATCCGTGCGAACAGCTCCTCAATCGCAAACGGCTTGGTCAGGTAATCGTCGGCGCCGGCATCGAGCCCGGCCACCTTGTCCATCACGGCATCGCGCGCGGTGACCATAATCACTGGCACATCCTTGTGCTTGCGGACACGCCGCAAGACCTCCATGCCGTTGAGCTGCGGCAACAGCACGTCGAGCAGAATCAGATCGTAGTCGCGCTCCAGCGCCAGGTCCACGGCGGTGCGGCCGTCGGCGGCGTGCTCCACCTGGTAGCCCTCGTGCTCCAGCTCGAGCGTCACAAAGCGGGCGATTTTCTCCTCGTCCTCTACGATCAGGATCCGTGCCATGCGTGCCCCCGTCTGCGATTACTTGTCGTCGTTGAGATTTTGCTTGATGTCGTCCGCGGCGTTAGCAGCGCTATCCATAAGGTTGTTGATGCTGCCGGGCACGTCGCCGTCGCTGTCGATGCGGTAGCGCATGCCAAAGAACAGGCCAATCAGCATCAGCCATATCGTGGCGCCCCAGGCAAACAGCGCGACGATGGGAATCAGGATGGGGATGTTGAGGATGATCGCATCGCGGCGCGTGGCAATAAACTTGGTGTCCAGGCTCAGGCGGAAGAGCTTTTTGAGGTACTCCCACACGCTGTCCATCTTCTTGGAGAAGTCGGTCTTTTCGCTCGACTTTTCGTAGGCTGCCTGCGCGGCGACCATCTCGGCAGAGGGCTCATCGACTGGCGCGGACTCGGTGGCGGCGTGCGCCGACGTGGTCTGGGTCTTGCCCTGCGAGTCGAGCCAAATGATGGCATCCAAAACGTTGCCGTCGGCAGCGTCGAGCGCGGCCTTGGCATCGGTGTAGCTCACACTGCACTTGGTGCGGATGGTTTCAACTTTTTCGAGGTCGTCCATGACCTGTCCTTTCGTTCGATGGGCGCGACGCCGGGCAATTTGCTCGGGCGCGAGCGTTGCGTTCGGCGGTCTGCGTTGCGCCGCCCCGCCCCGCCCTTGGTCGAACTCTATAGTGCAGGTTATAGATTAAGCGATTCTTGAGCCAAGATTAATGTTGGATGAGTTTTTGGGTGTGTATAGAGGGGTCATTATTAGTGGCCCGCGGCGAGGTCTAATACTTTTCCCGAGAAGTGAACGAGCAAAATCGGACCCCCGAAGCATTGACACTTTGAGGGCGCCGTTCTCTGCGGTTTTGATGCCAGAATCCTGCGTTTATGCCGTTGAAAAATGCGGATGCTCCAGGGGTCCAAAAACAGACGCTCACTTCGCGGAAAAAGTAATAGAGCCCGATAGCGGGGGATGGGGTACCGATGCAAAACGGCGTCAAGGGTTGGTCGAGCAGGCGGTTTCTCCATTGATGTCCGCACGATATGTGACACTTACCCTGCCGCCATGCTCCGTCGCGGCGGCATGCATCTGAAAAACGACCCTCTAAGGAGTTCGATATTGATGAGTGGCAACACCAAGCACCTTGCAAAGAAGTGCGTCAAGGACGCAGGGCCGTGTCTTGTGCTGTGCGCGGCCGGCGTGGCGGTCGCGCTGCTGGCTGTTCTGGGACCATTTGACGTGCTCCGAAGTGCCAGTTCTCTGCATGTTTGCATGGCCCTTGCCGGTGCCATGATGACCAGCGGCGTGCTCGATCTGGTTTTTTGGGTGCTTGACCCGTTTGGATGGAAGAGCGAGGGGTAGGTCCTAAAGGATGGAAGGGCTGGAACGGTTGGCTTAGTGATCGTGCAGAATGTGGGCTAGCGACTTACAGGGAAGTGGTGATCCGATGACGGTCTATGTGACCTGTCTCTTATACACATCTCCGAGCCCACGAGACACTCGCTAAT
>USBX01000120.1 GCA_900552995.1 uncultured Collinsella sp. | reverse complement strand
GTCGAAGGCTTCGTCGAGCACGCGGTTGTCAAAGCGCAGCCAGCTGAGCTCTCGGTTCTGCGTGTACGAGAAGTCGCGCGGCGGTTTGCGCAGCTTTGCGGCGGCTTGCTTCTTTTCGATTTTGCTCGGCATATGCATCTGTCCGTTCAGTCCCCACAAGGGACGGTAGCCTAACACTAATCACTATTGTCTCAATTTAGTCGACCGCTGGCACGGACGTATCGCGTGAACGGTATCTTTACCTACTTCTTACGCTGACAAGTCATAGGACTGACGTCCTGCTCGTCTGCAAGCGGTCTATATCCTCACTCAACTGGTACGTAAGTGTGAATAAGAATGATGGATAGCTGAATATCATTGAATGCAGGCGGAAACGTAAACAAACATCATTTATATACATAAAACCGATTTAGCTATGCAATTCTGAATCAAAAGTTTAGAGATGCAATTGCAAATAGTTTTTAGGAAAAAAGAGCGTTTACCTTAGAAAAGTTACTTTAGAACGCCGAAGTACATTATGGGGGAATCTCGTGCGATATACCGTTCATCGCACTTTGTTGACCGTTCGGGGGCGAGGTGGAATTGCGGGTGGAATTTGGATATAACTAGAGCTGTCAGCAAGCAGCGTCCGCTATGGAAGGGCGCTGAGAGATTCGGCCGAAAGGCCCGAAAGAAAGGTAGGAGGCCATGACGAAAGGTCTGCACGTGCCTTCCGAGATCGGCAAGCTCAGGAAGGTCTGCCTGCACCGTCCCGGCGACGAGCTCCTCAACCTGCCGCCCGACGAGCTCGAGCGACTCCTGTTCGACGACGTCCCGTTCCTGGAGGTCGCGCAGCAGGAGCACGACACCTTCGCCCAGATCCTGAGGGACCAGGGCGTGGAGGTCCTCTACCTCGAGAACCTCGTCGCCGAGGTGTTCGACCAGGTCCCCGGCGCCCGCGCCGAGTTCACCGACCAGTACATCGCCGAGGCCGGCATCCGCGGCCAGCACATGCCGCAGATCGTCCGCGAGAAGCTGGACTCCATCGAGGACAACCTCGAGTTCGTCAAGAAGACCATGGCCGGCATGACCAAGTCCGAGATCGACATGCCCCTCACGGCGTCCACGACCCTCGACTCCCTGGTCAACTCCGAGTCCGAGTCCGACCTGATCATCGACCCGATGCCCAACCTCTACTTCACCCGCGACCCGTTCGCGGTCGTCGGCGAGGGCGTCAACCTCAACCGCATGTACTCGGTCACCCGCAACCGCGAGACCCTGTACGGCAAGTACGTCTTCAAGTACCACCCCGACTACAAGGACGTCTCGCTGTACTTCCGCCGCGACTGCCAGTTCCACACCGAGGGCGGCGACGTGCTGAACATCAACGAGAAGACCCTCGCCGTCGGCATCTCCCAGCGCACCCAGGCCGCCGCTATCGACGTCATGGCCCAGAACATCTTCTGGAACTCCGACTCCAAGGTCGAGCGCATCCTGGCCTTCGACATCCCGGTCTCGCGCGCCTTCATGCACCTCGACACGGTCTTCACCCAGATCGACGTCGATAAGTTCACGATCCACCCCGCCATCATGGGCACCCTGCGCGTCTACGAGCTGACCGCCGGCAAGAACCCGGGCGACGTGAACATCCGCCTGATCGAGGACACCCTCGAGCACGTCCTGGAGGACGCCACCGGCGTCGACCAGGTCAAGCTGATCCCCTGCGGCGGCGGCGACCCGATCGCGGCCTCCCGCGAGCAGTGGAACGACGGCTCCAACACCCTGTGCGTCGAGCCCGGCAAGATCTGCGTCTACGCCCGCAACACCGTCACCAACGACGTGCTGTACAAGGAGGGCCTGGACCTTCTCGTCGTGCCCTCCGCCGAGCTCTCCCGCGGCCGCGGCGGCCCGCGCTGCATGAGCATGCCCTTCTGGCGCGAGGACCTCTAAGTCTTTCCGTTTCCGGTGCGGTCCCCCTACAACCGCACCGGCTTCGCCCGTTAAACGGGCAACACTAATACTTACGTAATTCATTTCTTCGAAAGGAATCAAACCATGGGTGTTAACCTCTCCGGCCGTAGCTTCCTCAAGCTTCTCGACCTCACCACCGAGGAGATCGAGTACCTGCTCAAGCTCTCCAAGAACTTCAAGGATATGAAGCGCGCTGGCGTTCCGCACCGCTATCTCGAGGGCAAGAACATCGTTCTGCTCTTCCAGAAGACCTCCACTCGTACCCGCTGCGCCTTCGAGGTCGGCGGCATGGATCTGGGCATGGGCGTCACCTACCTCGATCCCGGTTCGTCGCAGATGGGCAAGAAGGAGTCCATCGAGGACACCGCCCGCGTTCTCGGCCGCATGTATGACGGCATCGAGTTCCGTGGCTTTGCCCAGGACGACGTCGAGGAGCTCGCTGCTAAGTCCGGCGTGCCTGTCTGGAACGGCCTGACCACCGAGTGGCACCCCACCCAGATGCTCGCCGACATCCTGACCGTCCAGGAGAACTTCAACTACGACATCAAGGGCAAGACCCTCGTCTTCATGGGCGACTGCAAGAACAACGTCGCTCGTTCCCTCATGGTCGTCTGCTCCAAGCTCGGCATGAACTTCGTGGCCTGCGGCCCCGAGGAGTGCATGCCCGCTGACGACGTCATCGAGGCCTGCAAGCCCATCGCCGAGGCTAACGGTTGCACCATCAAGCTGACCACTGACGTCAAGGACGGCGTCACCGGTGCCGACGTTATCTACACCGACGTGTGGGTCTCCATGGGCGAGCCCGACGAGGTCTGGGCCGAGCGCATCGCTCAGCTCACTCCGTATCGCGTTACCTCCGAGGTCATGGCTATGGCCAACCCGGGTGCCATCTTCCTGCACTGCCTGCCCAGCTTCCACGACACCAACACCACCATTGGCGCCGAGAAGTGCGAGCAGTTCGGCATCACCGAGCAGGAGGTCACCGACGAGGTCTTCGAGAGCCCCGCTTCCAAGGTCTTCGACGAGGCCGAGAACCGCATGCACACCATCAAGGCTGTCATGTACGCCACGCTCAAGTAAGAGCATCTAGCATCTCGCTCGGGGTGTCTTGCTGCACACCCCGAGCAGTTTTATCTGGTAATAATCTCGCATCAAGCGGCAGGCACGGCACGGAAGAGCCGCTTCTGGCGAGATCAGTAAATGATTTATGAAGGGGGGATGAGAACTATGACTGAGACCGCTAAGAAAAAGCGCGGTATGCCTTCATCGTTCACCATTCTTCTTGCTCTGCTGGCAATTGTCGCAGTGATTACCGTTATCGTCTCCGGCACGTCCGGCGGCGCGGTTACCGCAGCCCGCCTGAGCGATTTCTGCACCGCCCCGATCCTGGGCTTCGCTGACGCTCTGCCCGTCTGCCTCTTCGTTATGATCCTGGGCGGCTTCCTCGGTATGATGACCGAGACCGGCGCCCTGGACAACGGCATCGCCGTTCTGGTGCAGAAGCTTAAGGGCAACGAGATTATGCTCATTCCCGTGCTGATGCTCATCTTCTCCCTCGGTGGTACCACCTATGGTATGTGCGAGGAGACCGTTCCCTTCTACGCCCTGCTCGCCGCTACCATGATGGCCGCTGGCTTCGACCCCATGGTCGGCGCCGCTACCGTCCTGCTCGGCGCTGGCTGCGGCTGCCTGGGCTCCACGGTTAACCCGTTCGCCGTCGGCGCTGCCGTCGACGCTCTGACCGGCGTTGGCATTGAGGTCAACCAGTCCATCATCATCGGCCTCGGTGCCGTCCTGTGGATTGTTACCACTGCCATGTCCATCTTCTTCGTCATGAGTTATGCCAAGAAGGTCAAGGCTGACAAGGGTTCCACCATTCTTTCGATGCAGGAGCTCAAGGACGCCGAAGAGGCTCACGGCAAGGCTGCTTCCGAGGTCCACAAGGAGGTCAAGCTCACCGGTCGTCAGAAGGGTGTTCTGATCGCCTTCGCCTTCACCTTCGTCGTCATGATCGTCGGCTTCATCCCGCTGGCCGACCTCAACGAGGGCGTCGCCAACTTCTTCGATGCTGGCGCTGTCTACGACGCCGACGGTAACGCCGTCGTCCAGGGCTGGTCTGCCCTGATCACCGGCCTGCCCATTGGCCAGTGGTACTTCGACGAGGCTTCCACCTGGTTCTTCCTCATGGCCGTCCTTATCGGTATCATCGGTGGCCTGTCCGAGAAGCAGATTGTGAACACCCTGTCTCTTATACACATCTGACGCTGCCGACGATAAGG
>USBX01000119.1 GCA_900552995.1 uncultured Collinsella sp. | reverse complement strand
GCCTTATCGTCGGCAGCGTCAGATGTGTATAAGAGACAGGCCCGAGCCCACGGAATCCCAACGCGAGGAAGTTGAGCGTTGCGCCCAAGCCGTGCTCGACGCCCGGGATGCCCAAGAAGGTGCGACGCTCGCGGACATGTACGATCCCAAGAACGAGACGTTCTTCCCCGAGCTGATGGCAGCGCACAAGGCGCTCGACGCCGCCGTCGAAGCCGCCTATGGCGTCGACTTCGGTGGGGACGAGGAGAAAATAGTCGCCCATCTTTTCAACCTGTACGCCAAGAAGGTCGGTGATAGCGAATGATCCACCCCACGCGTTTCTCCTTGCCTGACGAGGAATACCTGACCCTTCTTGGGGAGGCGGTGTACGTATTCAACTCGAACGTCTCCTTCTTTGTGGAGAATCTTATGCACGCCGGGGCTCCCGATTGGTATGGGCTTACCGACATGATGACGGGGCGGCTCAAGGACGAAGGAAAGAAATGGCTTGTGAACGAAGAGGACGTAAGAATCCTGGAACTGCTCTGTGATCTTGGAAATGAGAGGAACAGAATCATTCACAGTTTTCCAGTGACGCATGATGGGCGACAGGAGCTCCGAACGAAGGTTAAGGCCAATGACGAAGAACGCCCAAACTATCAATACCAGATTGACCGTGAACTGCTCTGCTCCTTCATCGACAGAAATCAAGAATTGAACGACGAGCTATACAAGTGTAGAGATAGGAATACCGCCAATGCCTAACTCCATCTATAACCCCATATCGCTGGAGGTTGGTAACATCCTGAAGGACGTTCAGACGGGCAAGATCGGTCTGCCCGACCTGCAACGACCTTTCGTGTGGGGCAACGAAAAGGTCCGCGACCTGCTTGATTCCATGCTCCGCGGATATCCTATTGGCTATGTGATGCTGTGGGACTCTCCGAGCGACAACGCGGGCAAGAAGTCTGCCATAGGCTCGAACCAAAAGGTGTATGCCGTCCCCAAGTCCCTTGTCATCGACGGACAGCAGAGACTCACTGCCCTTCTGAGCTCCCTGTACGGCGTGTCCGTGCGAGACAAGAACTTCAGGGAGCGAACGGTGAAGGTCGCCTACGACCCCATCGCACGCTCATTCAAGAATGCCGACGCCTCGACCGAGAAGGATTCGCGCTATGTGCCGGACGTATCCGAGGCCTTCGCGGCGAACCACGACAACAAGCTGAGCGCCTATCGCAGGGCGTTCATCAAGCGCCTTAACGAAGCGAATGCCAAAAAGGGAGAACCCGAACTCGACGATGACGGCGAGGATGCCGTCGAGAGCGGGCTCAACGCATTACTCGGGCTTGAGCGTTATCTTCTGCCGACGCTGGAGATTTCCGAATCGGCTGACGAGGAGACCGTATCGGACATCTTTGTGCGTGTGAACTCGCAAGGGCAGGCGCTTAAGCAGGATGACTTCATCATGACCCTGCTTTCGGTCTACGAACCTGCCATGAGGGAGCGTATAGAGGAGTTCTGCGCCATGAGCCATGCGCCCGCAAAGGGCACCTCGTACAACCCGCTCATGACCGTCTCGCCGACGCATATCATTCGCGCCACGGTGGGCGTGGGGTTCAAGAGGGGTCGCCTGCGTTATGCCTACCAGATTCTTCGCGGGCGAGATCTCAAGACAAAGGAAACGACGCCCGAGACGAGGGCCGAGAACTTTGCCACGTTCGGTCGCGCCCTCGATCTCGTGCTTGACCTGAACAACTGGCACGCCTTCATCAACACGCTGGCGGAGGCGGGCTACGTCTGCTCCGACCAGGTGGGGTCGGGCAACGCGCTCATGTTCTGCTATGCGTTCTACCTTATCGGGCGCTATGAGTTCGACATGGAGCCACTGGCTGTGCGCGGGCTCGTGCGGCGCTGGTATTTCGCCGCAGCCATAACGGGGCTCTATGTGGGGTCCTTCGAATCCGAGTTCGAGCAGCAGCTTAACGACGTCTCGCGTCTTGATACTGCCGACGAGTTCCAGGCGTACTTCGACCGTAGGCTTGCCGCCATCATGACGGACGATTATTTCTCCATTACGCTGCCCAGCTCCCTCGATGCAAACGAGGCGACGGGTCCGACCTGGTGGGGCTTCGTCGCGGCTCAGGTTGTGCTCGGTGCCAAGGCGCTGTTCAGCACGGCTCCGTTGTCCCAGCTCCTTCTTACGGGCTCATCGGGCTCAAAGAAGGCGTTGGACAAGCACCACCTGTTCCCGGACAACTACCTTAAGTCCAAGGACTACCTCTCGCAGCGGAGCAACCGAGGCAACTTTACCCTCGTGGACTACCAGAACAATATCTATATTTCGGATGATGCCCCGAGCGAGTATGTCTCGAAGTACCGTGACGCGCTGGGGGAGGACGAGTATCGCCGCAACTGCGAGGAGCACGCCCTGCCCGTTGGGTTTGAGGACCTCGATTACGAGGAGTTCATCAGCAAGCGAAGGCAGCTTATGGGCGAGCTTGTGAAGAGGGCCTACGAGCGGCTTTAGTCTAGCTCCGCTCGCGCCACCCTTCCCGTCGCCCGCATCATCAGGGCTGCATCGGTTAGAATCGTGTGTGCGACGCATCCCGTGCGCGGGCGGCCGAAGACTTGATCGGAGGTCCCCAATTGCTGAAATTCCTTAACGCGCTCGCCGCCCTTGCGACGGTCGGCACGTTCATCATTGCGTTTCTTGATTCGTATGAGGTTCGGTTTAAGGTCCGTAGGCGCACGCGCAGTGCGGACGGTTCTCGGCATTTGCGCCGCAAGCGCAAATAAAAACGGCCGGGGTTGCAGCCCGGCCGTTTAACACGTTAGAAAACTAGGCCGCCCGCGCTCCTTAACACTTACGCGGGATGCGTCGTTTTCTAGAAACATTCTACCCGTCCGGCTGCGGGTCCGTCCACATTTTCCAAATCAAATCACCAGATGTCTACTGAGACACGTAAAGCGCCCGCTTGCCGGGGGAGCAAGCGGGCGCTTTTGAGCGAATGTGTTTGCGGTCTAAACCGCTCGGAGCAACAAGCGATCGACGTTAGTTGCTAGACTCGGAGTCGTCGCCGGAGCCGGAGATAGAAACCGTCAGCGTAATCGTGCTGTCGGTGGACTGCTTGCCGGTGGGGGAGACGCCCGTAACGGTGGCATTCTCGTTGCCACTCACGGGGTTGCCGTTCTGATCGCAGAATGCGATGTTGTAGAACCCGGCGTTGTTGAGCGCGGTGACGGCGGCGGAGATGCTCTTGCCGTACAGGTTGCCCGGGACGCTGGCCTTGCCGGACTTCTTGGCGATGACGACGGTGATCGTGGCACCGGGCTTCTGCTTGCCGCTGGGGTTCCAGCTAATTACGGTACCCTCGGTAACCGAGTCGTTTTCCTGGTAGCTCACGTCGACGCCAAAGCCAGCCATGTCGAGAGCGTTGCGCGCCTGGGCCTCAGTCATGTCGGTCAGATCGGGCACCGAGGTGGTGTCCGGGCCGCTGGAGACCTTGTACGAGATGGTCGTGCCCTTCTCGACCTCCTTGCCGGCAACAGTGCTCTGCTCAAAGACCTGGCCTTCTTCGGCCTCATTGGCTTCCTCCGAAGCGCTGCCCTTCAGGCCCACGCTTGCCAGTGCGGCCTCGGCCTGGTCCTTGGTCAGGCCGACGAGCTGCGGAACCTCAACCTTCTCGGAGGGCTTAGGGCCCTTGGAGACTACCAGGTTCACCCTCGTGCCCTTGGCCTTCTTGGTGTTGCTGTTGGGCGTCTGCTCGGCGACCTTGCCCTCGTCGACATCGTCGTTGTAGCTCTGGTCGACGGTGCCAACCTCAAGGCCGGCTTCCTTGATCAGCTCAATAGCCGTTTCCTGGTCCTTGCCCAGCACGTCGGGCACCGTGACCTGTTCGCCACTGAACATGCCCGTGGCAAAGGCCACTACAACGCCAATCACGGCGACGGCGGCAATCACGGCGGCGATAATCTTGTTCTTGTTGGACTTAGGCTTCTCGACCTCGTAGGAGCCCGTGGAGCCCGAGACAGCGCTACGGGCGGTGTTCTGACCGCTCACGCCCGAGACGGGACGAACCATAGCGCGCGTTGAGTCGGAAAGCTCGCGGGTCTTGGTGGCACCCAGGTCGCCGGCGGCACCGATGATACGCGTGGGCTCCGAGACGTTGACGGCACGGCCCGACAGGTAGCTGTTGAGCACCTGACGCAGCTCTGTCTCTTATACACATCTCCGAGCCCACGAGACACTCGCTAATCTCGT
>USBX01000118.1 GCA_900552995.1 uncultured Collinsella sp. | reverse complement strand
ATCGTCGGCAGCGTCAGATGTGTATAAGAGACAGTGGTCGGGACCCGAGGCGAGCGCCGTGCGCACCTGCGCCTCGACGCTGTCGTAGCACGTCGCGCTTTTGCCGGCGGAAAGCAGGCGATCGCGGTACATTCCCGCTGGATACAGGTTATGCGAGCCCGTGTAGATGTCCACGGTGTCGGCGCGCATGACGAGCTTGGCGGCGTAGTCGAGCTGTGCGGGGTCGAGCAGTTCCTGCGTTTCGGCCAAGGTGGTCTGGTAGAGCCCCTCCATGCGCTCCATTACCTGTGCGGGGGTGGAGGTGGCATCGAAGGGAAAGTTGATGTCCACGTCGCGCCGATTGCCCGCCTCGGTCGCCTGGCGGATGAGCTCGACCTTGAGGTCTTTGAATCCCTCGAGGCCGAGCTTTTTGCAAAAGCGGTGCACGCTCGCGACCGAAACGTTGGCGCACGCGGCAAATTCCTTAATGGAAAGCCCGCGCACATCCTCGCCCATGGCGAGGGCCGTTTGCCCAAGTTGTTGCTCGGTGGGGGTGAGGCTTTTGCCCTGCGTGATCTTTCGCCTGATATCCATATGGCTCCTATGCGTTTGCGTCGCGATAAACCAATCATAACGATAAATAAAACGTTCGGCTTGGCTGGGAGTTTTGGTCCGCCGGTCTATGAACGACGGACCGCTCGACGCCGTGCGGGCTCAACATAGGGGCACTGTCCTTGTTGGGCCGTTTGCGCCCGGGGCGTTACCCGAGCACGCGTACGGGGCCCAAGAGGCCGCTGGGCTCGGAGGGCTCGGTCATGCCGAATATGTCGGGGACGGCGTGATCGAGGGTGTTGATGATGTCGATCGTAAGCGCGTGCTCACCGGCCAAAAGCGCGCCGGCCTCAAAGCGGTAAGGCGGACAGATACGGGTGCCGAGGGATTTGCCGTCGAGGGCGACGGTTGCGGTCTCAAAGACCTCGCCAAGGTCGATGACAGCGCGGCTGGCCGCTTCGCCCAGGACAAAGGAGGCCTGGTAGCGGAATGTGCCGGCCTTGCCGGGGAACTCGGCCGAGGAAAGGTCGTGCAGGTCTGCAAGCTCAACAGGCTCGCCAAAGGCATCGGTGCCAGGGGCAGAGAAGGCAACCGCCCAGGGCCCGTCGATGCATGCGGCTTCGTCTCCAACGGTTGCCGCGCCGGCGGAACCTGTAGCCCCAAGGACCACGATGCTGCTCTCGTAGGGAGCCAACTCGAGCGTGCCGTCAAAGGCGGCGGGCTCGGTGCCGTTGAGCAGGTCGAGGCGCGCGCCTGCAACGGGTGTGCCGTCGGCAAGCGCAATCTGAGTGGAGATACCCTGCTTGGGATGCTCGTTGACGAGCATCAGATAGCTCTCGCCCGCCCGCTCGTAGCGCAGTGCGCGCAGCCAGGGCTGGGGCTCGGCGCAAACCACGGTCTGCATGCCGGTATTGGCAAGTGTGCCTGCGAGCCCGGTGGTCGCCAGGAGTTTGATGCCGGCGAGCGCGGTTGCATCCAGGGAGGCAAAGCCCTCGCGGCCTGCAGTGTCGCCGTCGTAGCGCTTGTTCGGCAACTTATCCAGCGCGTACACGGCAACACCTGCGGCTGCGGCGCGCGCGGCAAAGTCGAGCACGGCTCCGCCGACAAACTCGGCTCCGGGCATCACCAGGCAGCGGTATGCCTGGCCGTTCACGCTAAAGCCGCTACCGTCTGCGGCAATTTCAACGGCATAGCGCCCTGCGTCCTCAAATGCCTCTGCCGGCACGATGTCAAAGTCGACCTGCGCGCGCATAAGCTCGGAGGCGGCATGCTGCATAAAGTTCGCCTCGCCTGCCCACTCGGCGTCCGCATGGTAGAGAAGCGCCGCCGGGGTCGTTGCACGCCCGCCGCTCAGCAGACTCGCCGTACGGTTCATGTAGCTCATGAGCTGCCCAAAGTGTGCAAACTGGGGGTTTTGGCCATGCGCATAGAAATGCGGCGGGCAGTCCCAGTCGGGGAAGGCGGTCATGCTAAAGGCATGCGGCACAAACCAATTGACGCCGCGCACCAAAAAATGATCGGCGATCCACTTCATCTCGCGCAGGCCTTCGTGCCATCCAAATGCGCCAAAGACCTCGGCCATGCAGCGCCCCTGCTTTTTGGGGTCGAGGTGTGCTGCCGAGGAGCCCAGCTTGGGCAGCACGTAGTTATAGAACTCGAGGTCCCATACGCCGCGTCCGTAGCTGTGAAGGCCGCGGTCCATGCCGGGCACAAGCTGGTTGATCACGATGTCGACGCCCGCCATGTCCTGACCGCCCACGGCGCGGAAGTAGTGCCCGGCGCCCACGCCCAGGCGCGCGTGGCAGTCCTTGTCTTCGATTACGTGACCGATGTATTGCACGCCGTGCGCGCGGCACCAGTCGCCGAGCTGGTCGCAGAAGCACTCCTTATAGAGGGTACTCGCGATGTCCATATAGACGTGGCGTACATGCGCGCCGGCCGGCTCGCGGTCCCACAGGTGCGGGAGCTCGGCCAGGTAGCGCTCGCCCAGCGCCGTGCGCAGGCGACGCTCAAGCTCGGCCGACCAGGGCAGGGGCGCGGTGGCCTTGCCGATGAGCGTGTCCGAGATGCCATCGGGGCCCGTGGTGCCCTTCTCGTTGGCAAATCCGGGCTCATCGGAGAAAAAGCCCAGGATCGTCTTGCCAAACTCATCGCCCAGATGCTCAAAATGCGGCTCGTAGACAGCATCGATGAGCTGCGCCACCGAGGCGCGGTCGACCATATTGATGTAGTCCTCGTTGTAGGAGGTCTTGCCGCTCGTGAACATCACGCATGCCTGCGTGAGGCCCGCAGGTGCATCGAAGACCAGGCGGCTGGGGTTGCCGTCTGCATCGTCGATTACTCGGTAAGCGACGTCGACGGGGCTGCCGTCCTGCATAAATGTCACGCCGTAGAAGTGCTCGGTTTTGTCGAACATGTTGGCGAGCGCGATGCTTGCGGCGGACGTGGGACCCATGATGTTGAGTGTGCGGTGCGTGAGAACGATCTTGCGGAGCTCGGGCACGGCCTCCTTGACGGCGCCGTTGGCAAAGCCCGTGGGGAAGTGCGCGTCGTCCAAGATCCAGAGCTTAAGGCCCAGCTGCTTGCACTCGTCAATGACAAAGCGCAGATCGCGCCACCAGCCCTCGCCGCAAAAATCGGGGTGTGGGCGGCTTTCGAGACAGACCTCGTGGATGTCGGCGCCGGCGATCTTTTCCAGATACTCGGCAATGGTTTTATGGCTCTCGCCCTTCATCCACAAAAACGGAAGCACGTGGTTGTCGTATGTGCCCTCGAGCACCTGCTGATAGTACGCGGTCATGGATCCTCCTTGGCTCGATCGATCTGCTGCATAGCACAGATTATGGACGCGTCGGCGCGTTCTGCTAATATCTGAATCACGACGAACTATGACCAAATCAACGATTGGCAAGCCATGGAGATCGACGAGCTCGAGCGTAGGCTCAGCGAACTGAGCGCCAGTGAGATCGCTTATAAAGACGGCATGGCATTTGATTGGTCGATTATGACCGAGCATGTCGAAATCGACGGATGCCCAGTGCGCAAGATTGGGCAGCCAGGGTTTGCCTACGCCCAGCCCGGCATGCCGCGTGGCCTGACGATAAGGAAAAACTCGCGCTTTAATGCAGTTCCCGAGCACGTGCATGATTACGTGGAGCTGAGCTATGTGTATCGCGGACGCTGCCCGCAGACGGTGGCGGGGGAGAGGCTCGAGCTGGGCCGCAACGAGGTGCTTTTGCTCGACGCCCTCTGCCCGCATGCCGTGGCGGCGCTTGGTGAGGACGATATCATGCTGAGCATGACCGTTTCACGCTCTTTTTTGCGCCGGAGCCTCGAGTCGAGCCTCTCGCGCGAGAGCGCGGTCTCGCGGTTTTTGTTCAACGCGCTCAACAGCGAGACGGACCATCGGGGCCATGTCCGTTTTCATTGCGGCGAGAGTCGTCGGATTCGGCGCTACATGCAGGAGATGCTCTGTGAGCTGTATGACCCGAGCCCTAATGGTCCCGAGATCGTCCTGCGTCTGTTTCAGCTGTTTTTGGCCGAGCTCATGGATTGCTACGAGCGCAAGCTGGTGCGCGGCGCGGCGGACGGCGCGGCGGGGCCCACTGCCCTGGTGACGGGAATGCTCGGCTATATCGATCGCGAATTCGCTGCATGCTCCCTCGAGGGGATGGCGGCGGAGCTTGGCTTGAGCCCTGCCTCTTATACACATCTGACGCTGCCGAC
>USBX01000117.1 GCA_900552995.1 uncultured Collinsella sp. | reverse complement strand
TAGCGAGTGTCTCGTGGGCTCGGAGATGTGTATAAGAGACAGCTGTAGAGATTGGCCGAATGAGAAACGTCAGCACGCGCCTGCTCGACGGCAAGAAGCTCTTCGCCGCCTTGGACGAGGACGACGCCTCCTCCGCCGCATAAGACCCTCCGCCGCCCATTCGACTACCCGTACCGCCCATCCGATTCTGTATTAAAAAACCCGCCAGGCTGTTGTAAAAATGGACATCAGCGCTACTATAGTTCCACTTGCACTTTGTCCCAGTGCAGTGTTTCCAGCCATTTTTATACTGGGGGTAATGATATGAAGGACATCACCATCAGCCGCAGGAGCCTTCTGGTCTCCGCCGGCCTGCTCGCGCTCGCCCCGCTCGCCGGATGCGGCGGCAACTCTGGTTCCGGCTCTGCTGCCGCCGGTTCCGACTACACCATCGGCGTTCTGCAACTCACCGAGCACTCCGCACTCGATGCCGCCAACGACGGCTTTGTCAAGGCCATCAAGGAGAGCGGCCTTAAGGTCAAGATCGACCAGAAGAACGCCCAGAACGACCAGTCCACGTGTAAGTCCATTGCCGACAAGTTTGTGGGCGACAACGTCAACCTGATTTATGCCATCGCCACGCCCGCCGCGCAGGCTGCCGCCGGCGCCACGGCCGATATCCCCATCGTGGGCTGTGCCATCACCGACTACGCCGCCTCCGGCCTGGTCCAGGACAACGACAAGCCCGGCACCAACGTCACGGGCGCTTCCGACCTCACCCCAGTCGCCGAGCAGCTCGAGATGATGCAGAAGGTCCTGCCCGACGTTAAAAAGGTCGGCTTGCTCTACTGCACCGCCGAGTCCAACTCCGACGTCCAGATCAAAGCCGCCAAGAAGGAGCTCAACAAGCTGGGCCTCGAGTACACCGATTTCACCGTCTCGAGCTCCAACGAGATTCAGTCCGTCGTCGAGTCTGCCGTGGGCAAGGTCGACGCGCTGTACTCCCCCACTGACAACACCATCGCCGCGGGCGCTTCGCAGGTCGGCCAGATCTGCAAGGAGAATAAGCTCCCCTTCGTGACCGGCGAGGAGGGTATGTGCATGGCCGGCGGCCTGTTCACCCTCTCCATCAACTATAAGGACCTGGGCTACGCCGCGGGCGAGATGGCCGTTAAGATCCTGAAGGGCGAGGCCAAGCCCGAGGATATGCCGATCAAGCACCTCTCGAGCAAGGACCTGGTCGTCGTCAAGAACGACGAGATGGCCGAGGCTCTGGGTATCGACCTTTCCGCTCTGGACGAGTAGCGCCATGCGCGGTAACGCGTCTAGGGCCCGCACGCGCGCCACAGCCGCGTTATTCAATATCTGAGTCCTTGGGGCGAACGCTAAAGACCGGCGTTCGCCCTGCTTGTTTCGGATGAGACAAAACATCCGTCCGCAGCTCTTTTATGCATTGGTACCGCTATTATGGAAAATCACGTGTCCACCCTATCCTAGGAGGTATGAAGCATGCTTATTGCATTGCAGGGCGCCGTTTCGCAGGGCGTCCTCTGGGGCATTATGGTGCTTGGTGTGTTTATCACGTTCCGCCTGCTCGACATCCCCGATATGACCTGCGACGGCAGCTTTGCCCTCGGCGGCTGTGTCTGCGCCGTACTCATCGTCAACAATAACGTCGACCCCTTGCTCGCCGTGCTGGCCGGCATGTGCGCCGGCGCCATCGCGGGCGCCGTCACGGGCATCTTGACCACCGTCTTTGAGATTCCCGCAATCCTCGCCGGAATCCTTACGCAGATCAGTCTGTGGTCCATCAACCTGCGCATCATGGGCAAGTCCAACACGCCCATCCTTGCCAAGGGCACTATCTTCTCATCCGTCAGCAACATGACGGGCCTGCCGCAGTCCACTGTTGCCATTATCCTAGGCATTGTGCTGGCCGTGGCCATCGTCGCCATCCTGTACTGGTTCTTTGGCACCGAGATCGGCTCGGCGCTGCGCGCCACCGGCAACAACGAGTACATGATCCGCGCCCTAGGCGTCAACACCAACTCCACCAAAATGATCGCCCTCGTGCTCTCCAACGCTCTCATCGGCCTTTCGGGCGCGCTCATCTGCCAGAGCCAGAAGTACGCCGACATTGGCATGGGTACCGGTGCCATCGTTATCGGTCTTGCCGCCATTGTTATCGGCGAGGTGCTCGGCCGCCTGCTGCCCGGCGGCCTCACGCAGTTTAGCGTCCGTCTTGCCTCCGCCGTCTTTGGCTCCGTGGTGTACTTCCTTATCCGCGCCATCGTACTGCAGTTGGGCATGGACGCCAACGACATGAAGCTGCTTTCCGCTGTGATTGTCGCCGTGGCCCTGTGCGTGCCCGTGGTTTGGGAGCGTTATAAGCTCCGCAGCTCCTACACGAAGGGGGATGAGGCAGATGCTTAAGCTCTCGCACGTCAAGAAGACCTTTAACAAGGGCACCGTCACCGAGAAGCGCGCGCTCACCGACGTCGACCTCACCCTCAACGATGGCGACTTTGTAACCGTGATTGGCGGCAACGGCGCCGGCAAGTCCACGCTGCTCAACATGATCGCCGGCGTGTATCCGCTCGATTCGGGCGTTATCGAGCTCGACGGCACCGACATCTCGCGTCTGAGCGAGTCGCAGCGCGCCAAGTACCTGGGCCGTGTGTTCCAGGACCCCATGCGCGGCACCGCAGCCGACATGCAAATTGCCGAAAACCTGGCCCTCGCCAAGCGCCGCGGCCAGCGTCGCGGTCTTTCGTGGGGCGTCACCAAGGCCGAGAAGGACGAGTACGTTGAGCTGCTCAAGCGCCTGGACCTCGGTCTGGACACGCGCCTCAACGCCAAGGTCGGCCTGCTCTCGGGCGGCCAGCGCCAGGCACTCACCCTGCTGATGGCCACGCTCACCAAGCCGCGCCTGTTGCTGCTCGACGAGCACACGGCGGCCCTCGACCCCAAGACGGCCTCTAAGGTGCTCAACCTGACCGAGGAGATTGTCGACGAAAACCATCTGACCACGCTCATGGTTACGCACAACATGAATGACGCTATCCGTCTGGGCAACCGTCTGATCATGATGCACGAGGGCCATGTGATCTACGACGTGGCCGGCGACGAGAAGAAGTCGCTCACCGTAGCCGACCTGCTACAGAAGTTCGAGGAGGTCTCGGG
Source organism: uncultured Collinsella sp. (assembly GCA_900552995.1). Taxonomy (GTDB): domain Bacteria; phylum Actinomycetota; class Coriobacteriia; order Coriobacteriales; family Coriobacteriaceae; genus Collinsella. Next base: position 1,125 of record USBX01000117.1, on the reverse strand, counting down.
CGGCGAGCTCGCCAACGACCGCATGCTGCTGAGCTAAACCTACCAAAAAGGGACAGGTTTATTTTGGCAGGTTTTATCTGCGCAAACGTCAAAACCGCCGCAAAGGGACAGACGCCCTTGCGGCGGTTTTCGCATATTATGTCGATAATCCGATATTCAACCAGACTTTCTGGCTAAGGACTAAGGAAACTGCCATGAAAAGACTCCCCCGCCTTGCGTTAGCCGCCGCGTTGTTTGCCGGCTCGCTCGCAGGCATCCCAAGCCTCGCTTTCGCGGGGAACCTGCCCGCCGCTATTGACGGCTCCGTGGCCGTCATGCACACCAACGATATCCACGGCAGCTACAAGTACAGCTACAACGCAAGCAAGGGCACCGGCACTGTGGGCTTTGACGGACTGGCGGTTCTCTATAGCGCCCAAAGCAGCGCCCCCGATCTTTTGCTCGATGCGGGCGATACCTTCCACGGGCAGTCCTTTGCCACCATGAGCGAGGGCAAGAGCATCGCCGAGCTCATGGACACCTTCTATGCAGACGGCTACGACGCGACCACGCCGGGCAACCACGACTGGAGCTACGGCGCGGACAAGCTCCGCACCATGACCGGCTACAGCCCCACCGGCACGCCCTTCGCCATGCTCTGCGCGAACGCGAAGTCTACGAGCGGCGTATGGAGCTCGAGTATCACCAAGACGCTCGATCGCACCTGGGAGGATAGCGAAGATCACTCCACATTCGACTACAAAATCAAGGTCGGCGTCGTGGGTGCCATGGATGAGTCGCTGGAATCCTCGCTGCGCGCGGACCTGGTCGCGGGTACGTCGTTCTCGAGTGCCGCGAACGCCATCAATGCCGAGGCCAAGCGACTGCGCGAGACGGAGGGCTGCAACGTTGTCGTCTGTATCGCGCACACGCTCAACGCCAAGACCTTTGCTGCAAAGCTCGTTGGGGTCGATGCACTGGTCGCGGGCCACGAGCACATCAACTTAGACGAAAACGTGACGGGGGCCGACGGCAAGCCGGTCCGCGTCGTCGAGGCAGGCAGCGCCTTTGCCGAGGTTGGTCTGCTTTCCATTCCCTATGAGTACGACACCAGGGGTACCGAAACCACCAACGACGACATGGTGA
>USBX01000116.1 GCA_900552995.1 uncultured Collinsella sp. | reverse complement strand
GTGCTGCAGAAGCGGCAAGGGCGTCGGCCTTCACGGCCTCGGCAGCAGCACCGGCGGCAACGCTCTTGGCGTCAGCCTTGCCCTGGAAGGCATCGTTGAGCTTGGCGGCCTTCTCGGCGTTCTTGGCGGCGAGCTCCTCCTGGGAGATCTCGGCCTCCTCGGCGCACTTCTGGGCGTCATAGGCACGGAAGAACGGATAGTACAGGACAAAGTCGACGACCAGGATGAGGGCGAGCATCACAAAGGCGAGCGGCTGGAAGCCCAGGCCCATGATGGTGCCGATGGGGCCGGGGACGGTCCAGGGCAGGGTGTACATAAAGCCGTTCATGCCCAAGAAGTCGATAAAGATCTTGAGGATCCAGATGTTGGCGATCGGGGCAAAGACAAACGGGACAAAGAAGACGGGGTTGAGCACGATGGGCGCGGCGAACAGCAACGGCTCGTTGACGGCAAAGCAGACCGGGACGATGGCGGCCTTACCGACGGCGCGCATCTCCTGAGACTTGGCCAGGAAGCAGAACATAAAGACCAGGACGAGCGTGGCACCGGTGCCGCCCATGCAGACGACGAAGTACTGGGCACCCTGGGTCAGGACAGCGGAAGCGTGCTGGCCGGCCTGGAACGCAGCCAGGTTGTCGGTCATGTTGGCAACGAGAGCGGCGGCGATGGCGGGCTCGACGATCGAGGGGCCGTGGACGCCGACGAACCAGAAGAGGCTCATGGCGCCGTAGATCACAGCGAGGCCAATGTAGCCGTCGGCAGCGGTGAACAGGGGCTGGAACACTTGGATGACGCCCTGGGCAAAGCAGAAGCCAAAGGCAGCGCGGAAGACGATGTCAAAGACCCAAAAGACGGTGATGCAGACGGAGAAGGGGATGATGTCCTTAAAGGTCTGCGAGATGTTGGGCGGAACCTGCTCGGGCATCTTGACGGTGATGTTGCGCTTGATGAAGAACTTATAGATGATGCCGGTCACAAACGCGGCGATGAAGGCGGTCAGCAGGCCTTTGGAACCAAGGTAGGTGGTGTTGAAGCCGCTGGCGGCGTCCGTGGCGATCGTATCGCTCGAAAGGAGCAGGAAGCCGATGATGGCTGCGCACATGCACGAGATGAAGTTGATCTGGTTGTTCTTGGGCAGGTCGCGGTTCTGAGCGTCGGCGAAGTGCTTGGCGGTGGTGGCGGCGCAGGCGATGGCCAGGATGCCCATGGAGTAGTTGTAGCACTTCCACAGGGCGTTGTTGATGTCATCGGGCCAATAGAAACCCCAGATGTTGGGGACCGAGGCTACCAGGCAGAAGATGGACGAGAAGATGATGATGGGGATGACGGAGATAAAGCCGTCGCGGATCGCCTTGAGGTACTTGTTGCGGGCGATCGCGTTGAAAAAGGGCTGGCCCTTTTCGATGATGGCGATGAGTTGCTCCATGCAATGCTCCTAAGAGTCGGTGGGTTAGCAACGATGGTAGCTTTTGGCGTTCGGTTGCCAAAATGTTGACGTTGCCATTTTGCGGCACAAAAAAGACGCGAATCGGGGGTTCCTGTGCCTGCGAACCGTCGATTCCTTACGCGTAAACGTTTGAGCCGCCCGGTGGCTCTGTGTTTGCACAATGGCAACGTTAACATTTGGTCGACAAAAGCCGTTCGGGGAAGCGGGATTGTCGGTGAACGGTAGGTTTTGGGTGGTGAGCGTATGGCGGGAGAGGCGTTGGATATACTTGGAGGCGTTCATTTTGTCTGTTGGGATGCCCGCGATGGCATCGTTGACATAGAAAGATCGACCTATGGCCGCTGTTAAAAAATCGGTTTCCGTTAAGGATGTGGCGCGTCTCGCGGGCGTTTCGGAGCAGACGGTCTCGCGCACCGTGCACGATTCGCCCAGCGTGCGCCCCGAGACCAAGGAGCGCGTGCGCGCCGCCATGCGCGAGCTGGGGTATCGCCCCAATTTTGCCGGTCGATCGCTGCGCCGCGGCAAATTTAAGACCGTCGGCGTCGCCATGTTCAACATTACCGGCACCGGCAACCTCGACCGTATGGAGGGCTTTGCCGCCGCGGCCGACAAACATGGCTATGCCATCACCCTCACTAAAGTAGACGGGCATCCGTATACCCTCGAGAGTGCATCGTCGCGCATGAGCGCACTGCCGGTGGACGGCATGGTCGTGATCATGAACCGCATGCCGGCGGACTTTGGCACCTTTGAGCCGCTGCCCGGTATGCAGACGGTGCTCGTTACCATGCTGGAGCACCCGCTGTGCTCGACGGTTGATAACGATCAGTTCGATTGCTCGCGCCAGGTTGTCGAGTACTTGCTGGGGCAGGGGCACAAGACCGTGCACTTTATCTCGTGCCCCGAGCGCTCGCTTTCGGGTATGCAACGCGAGGAGGGCTGGCGTGAGACATTGCGCGCGCATGGTGTTGAGCCGCCGCGACTCGTCCGTGGCGATTGGACGGCACAGAGTGGGTATGCTGCCGGTCAGGCTCTGGCGGACGATCCGACCTGTACGGCCATTTATGCTTCCAACGACGCCATGGCCTACGGCTGCATTCGCGGGCTCGAATCGCGCGGAAAGCGCGTGCCCGAGGACGTGAGCGTGGCGGGTGTTGATGACAGTCTGGGCGACATCGTGCCCGATCGTCGCCTGGCCACCGTGCGCTTTGACAACAGGCGCGTCGGCATGTGGGCGGTCGACAAGATCGCCGGCGCCGAGGGCGTTGTGTCTGGCGTGGAGCACATGCTGATCCCCGGCGTGCTCGTGGAGGGCGATACGGTACGCGATTTGCGGTAGGGTGCGGTCCTGTTTGGGTTTCCGCTAATCATGTTTGATATTGTTCGAAATGGTTTGGAAACCGTTCACGGGCGAAAAAAGACCGTTCACGGCTCGAAATAACGGTTTGCATTGTTCCTTTTTGTTTGAATGTTATTGTTTCTGTCATACACAGCGCAGCGCGTATGCCCGGACGCGATGCTCTCCGTTGGTTCATATGTGAAAGGAACGCAATATGGCAACCAAAGAAGAAATCTCGATGGTTGGATTCGAGATTGTCGCATACGCAGGTGACGCCCAGACCGATCTGCTTGCAGCGCTCGATGCTGCTCGCGAGGGTGACTTTGAGAAGGCCGAACAGCTGCACAAGGATGCCAGCGATGCGCTCATCGGTGCCCACGATACGCAGACCAAGCTGCTTTCGCAGGAGGCCGGCGGCGGCGAGATGGAGATGACCTTCATCATGGCTCACGCTCAGGATACCCTCATGACCACTATGATCCTGGAGAAGCAGACCCGCTTTACCATCGATGCCTACAAGCGTATCGCCGAGCTCGAGGCCAAGCTCGCCTAACGAGTCCGCACAACCTCGTCCCCTTCCAAAAGCTCTGCCGCAAACCCGCGACAGGGCTTTTTCTGTTTACCCGGCACTTGGGGACGTTCCTTATCTGCCGGCAGTTTGGGACACTCCTGCCATGCATTTGATCCTTTGAGGACGGAAGAAAACGAGTAATTGGGTTTGCTGCGCTGCCGAATCGGCCTGTCGGTTACAAAACTATGCCGGTTTACTACGATGAATCGCATTCTTTCAACTATGGAAAGAACAGCGTTATCAAAACCGCAGGTAGAACGCTTGTCATTTTCTACTAATAGCAAATGTGGTCGGTCCTATCGGTTTTATCGTAGTAAACCGGCATAGTTTTGAAATGGCACTATTCGACTAGCAGCGTTATGGAGCTTCTGCACGCCCTCCCGTTCGGTTTTTCGCTGGGTGGGTATACTTCCATCCGCAATACAGGCCGGAATGAGGAGGTATCCAAATGCCGGACAACGGCATCGGTCAATATCTCTTTCACGGCTTCGATCCGGCAGCGCCCGACCACGTCCGCCGCGAAACCTTCGATCTGCAGGCGCCGTGCCTGTTCCTCTTTCAGACCGCGCTGACGCATGTAGAGAATCGCTTCGTCCTCCATCTGTCCCACCGTCGCTCCGTGACTGCAACGCACGTCGTCGGCGTAAATTTCCAGTTGTGGACGCGCATCAATGCGCGAAGTACGGCTCAACAGAATATTACGGCACTGCTGCTGGGCATCGGTATGCTGGGCATCCGGCGCCACATAAACCAATCCGCAGAATTCACCACGGCCGGTCCCCGAAGCGACGCCCTTGATGAGCGACCGGCTCGTACAGTCCGGGACCAGATGGTTGGTACGCAGATCGACCACGCAGTGATCCTGCTCCAACGCGAGAAACAGCACGTCCAGCTCATTGGAAGCCTCCCGTCCGTTCAGATCGAACCGGTAA
>USBX01000115.1 GCA_900552995.1 uncultured Collinsella sp. | reverse complement strand
TGGGCTCGGAGATGTGTATAAGAGACAGGGCTGAGGAGCCGGCGTCGCAGGGGCCAAGGGGTCGGGAATGCCGGCCATGGTAGGCTGCGGCGTGGCGGCACCAGCCTGAGGCTGCTCCACGCGAGCGGTCACGGCCTGAACGGGCTCAAAACCCGCCGTGCCGGAAAGCGCGACATCGCTGGTTGGATTGTAGGCAAAGGGATCGGATGCCGGCTGTGCCTGATCTGCCGGCTGAGCGGGGGCCTGAGCAACAGGCTGGCCCTCTGAATCCGGAGTGGCGAAACGACTGCCCTGGACGCCTGCCTGCGTCTTGGGGGCATCATCGCCCGCACCGGAGGTACGGAAGTGGTTACCCACTGGTGCTCCTTATCGTCGTGCGTTTAAACTACATGAGCGCTTAGTATTTTAGCAGCATTAGCTTTGCTGCACATAAGAAGCATGGCCGTGTTTGGGTCCCTCCGGCCGGGCACAGGGTTACTCTCCAAATCGTCCTCGGACATGTCGGAGCCTCCGCTGCGCACTACGTGCGGCGGGGACTCCTCCGTCCTGCGGAAAGATTTGGAGAGTAACCCTGTGCCCGGCCTGCGGCTACTAAGGGGCCGCCGCATTTATCTTGGAGTGCTGCATATACAAAGTTAGAAGGGTCTGAATTGCACTTTGCTGTACTGGGCTCTCTTCCCGGAGAATGCCTCGCTTGGTGCGGCTCTGATTTAGCTGAAATATAAAACAGGGCCGCCCTCTTTGAGGACGCCCCTGTCTGCATTTGAATGCGATTGGCTTGTTGCCGATTGAGCGATGGCTGCTCTAGGCCAAGAACTCTTTGGTGGTCGTCACGATATTGGCGGCGTCCAGGCCGTACTTGTGCAGGAGCTCGGCGCCCGGGCCGGACTCACCGAAGGTGTCGTTGACGCCGATCTTCTTGAGGGGCGTCGGGCACTGCTCGCACAGGACGTCGGCAACGGCGCTGCCCAGGCCACCGATCACAGAGTGCTCCTCGACGGTCACGACGTGGCCGGTCTTGGTGGCGCTCTTGACGATCAGGTCGGCATCGATGGGCTTGATGGTGTGCATGTTGATGACCTCGGCGTCGATGCCCTCGGCAGCGAGCTGCTCGGCGGCCTCGAGAGCCTCGCCGACCATCAGGCCGCAGGCGATGATGGTCACATCGGCGCCCTCGCGCATGACAATGCCCTTGCCCAACTCGAACTTGTAGGTCTCGGGGTCGTTGATAACCGGCGAGGCCAAACGGGCGAAGCGCATGTACACCGGACCGTCGCACTCGTAGGCGGCGCGCGTCACGGCGCGGGCCTCGACGTCGTCGGCGGGAACAATCACGGTCATGCCAGGGATGACGCGCATCAGGGCGATATCCTCGCAGCACTGGTGCGTGGCGCCATCCTCGCCCACCGAGATACCGGCATGCGTGGCACCGATCTTAACGTTGAGATGCGGGTAGCCGATGGAGTTGCGGACCTGCTCAAAGGCGCGGCCGGCGGCAAACATGGCAAAGCTGCTCGCGAAGGCGACGCGGCCGGTGGTCGCGATACCGGCGGCAACACCCATCAGGTTGCTCTCGGCGATGCCCACATCGAAGAAGCGGTCGGGGCAGGCGGCCTTAAACTTGCCGGTCTGCGTGGCGGCGGCAAGGTCGGCGTCGAGGACCACAAAGTCATCGTGCTCGTTGGCGAGCTCGACGAGGGCCTCGCCGTAGCTTACGCGCGTGGCGATTTTCTTGACGTCTGCCATCCTAGAGCTCCTCTCCGGCGGCCGTGAGCTCTGCCATGGCCTGCTTAAACTGTTCATCGTTGGGGGCCTTACCGTGCCAACCAACCTGGTTCTCCATAAAGGAAACGCCCTTGCCCTTCATGGTCTCGGCGATAATGGCGGTCGGCTGGCCCTTGGTAGCGCGAGCCTCGGCAAAGGCGGCGCGGATCTGGTCGAAGTCGTTGCCGTCGGCGAGCTCCACCACGTGGAACTTGAACGCGCGGAACTTGTCGGCGAGCGGCATGGGGTCGTTGACCTCCTCGACGGGGCCGTCGATCTGCAGGCCGTTATGGTCGACGATCACGCAGAGGTTGTCGAGCTGCTGGTTGCCGGCAAACATGGCGGCCTCCCAGACCTGGCCCTCCTCGCTCTCGCCATCGCCCAGCAGGGCGTACGTGCGGTAAGTATCGCCCCAGTGCTTGGCGGCAACGGCCATGCCCACGGCGGCGGAAATGCCCTGGCCGAGCGAGCCGGTGGACATGTCGACGCCCGGGGTGTCGTTCATGTTGGGATGGCCCTGCAGGTGGCTGCCGATATGGCGCAGCGTCTCGAGATCCTCCTTGGGAAAGAATCCGCGCTCGGCGAGCACGGCGTACAGACCAGGCGCGCAGTGACCCTTGGAAAGCACGAAGCGATCGCGGTCGGCCTTGCGGGGGTCGGCCGGGTCGACGTTCATTTCCTCAAAGTACAGATAGGTCATGATGTCGGCAGCGCCGAGCGAACCGCCCGGATGGCCGGACTTGGCAGCGTGCACGCCGGTGACGATGCCCTTCCTTACCTCGTTGGCAACCTTTTTGAGCTCTTCGTCGCTCATTGTGCCTTCCTTTCATCCTCATTAGACAAAATGCGCACGGCACCGAAGGTAATCCCAACACAGCCGCAATGCACGTACGTCATTCATTATGCTGGAAACTGATGGCTTTACCAGAGTTTTTATCATTATTTGAACAATTTAGCAGGCAGAACCGCTGATGAAACGGTTTATCAATGTGAACGTCTTTTGGATGGAACGCGGTCGCCCCTACGCGCTAATGTCCTTGAATCCCTCGCCGAAGGCTTCCGTAACGTCAGCGACCGTCACAATGGCGTGAGGATCGCGCTCGCGCACGATCGTCTTGAGGGTATTGAGCTCTCGACGGCTCACGATGACCATAATCACCGGCTTCTCGGCACCCGAATACATGCCAGTCGCCTTAAACTTGGTACAACCACGACCCAGGCCATACATGATATCGGCAGCGATATCAGGGAACTTGTCCGAGATGATGAGTACCATACGGCGTTTGTTGCCACCATCGACCACGGCATCGATCACGTAGCCGCTAATGACCATCGAAAGGCCTGCATATAGTGCGTTTTCGATTGAAAAGACCGGAGCCGACAGCGCGCATACGGCAACATCGATCGCCATGACGGTCGAGCCCACCGGCAGTGAGGTGTTACGCGAGATGATTTGGCCAATCGTGTCCGAGCCGCCGGTGTTGGCGCCGGCGCGCAACACCATGCCGTAACCGATGCCCGTAATAATGCCGCCCCACATGGCAGGGAGCATCAGGTCCGCATCCGCCAGAGGTGCTACAAACGGGGCGAACAGATCGGTAAAGAAGCCCAGCAGCACAAAGCCCGTCGCGGTCTGCACCACGTAGAACATGCCGCCCTCGCGCATAACGACCAACAACAGCAAGGCGTTCATCACGATCGTCTGAATACCAACGGGAAGCGATAGGCCGCGCGATGCACCGACCGCCTGGATAATGGTGGCAAGGCCCGTAACGCCACCGGCAGCAAGGCCGTTGGGAATCAAAAACAGGTCGGTCGCAATAGCGGCCAGAGCGCACCCCAACATAATCTTGGGTAGGTCGTGAAAGAAGTTCATCGAAAGAATGCGCTTGATGTCCAGACGATATGCCATGCTGCCTCCCTCAAAAAAGCGCACGCAAACGGATGCGCTTCGAACTTCTTGCTGTATTCGATTCTACCGATTCGCCGGACAAAAACCACCCCTGCGCAGGGTTTATTCTGGATACAAACCCGTCCAACCGTTGGGCTTAGCATCGGCTTGAAGCTGCCCGATGTTTTAGACCTCCGAGCCTTCTGCATCGGCGTTGCCGGTGGCCCAACGATGGTAGCCAATAACAAACGGGTCCAGGTCGCCATCGTCAAGAACGGCCTCGACATTGCTGGTCTCCACGCCCGTGCGTAGGTCCTTGACCATCTGGTACGGGTAGAGCACGTAGCTGCGAATCTGGTTGCCAAAACCAATCGTGGTCTTGGGTCCGCGGATCTCATCCAGGGCCTCGGCGCGCTTCTCGAGCTCAATCTCGTACAGGCGAGCCTTGAGGATCTGCATGCACGCGGCCTTGTTCTGGATCTGGCTGCGCTCGTTTTGGCAGGTGACCACAATGCCGCTGGGAAAATGCGTCACGCGCACGGCGGAGTCAGTGGTGTTGACGCCCTGACCGCCCGGGCCGCTCGCGTGGTACACGTCCACGCGGATGTCGTCGGGACTGATCTCGATCTGTCTCTTATACACATCTGACGCTGCCGACGATAA
>USBX01000114.1 GCA_900552995.1 uncultured Collinsella sp. | reverse complement strand
GATCTACACGAGCCTTATCGTCGGCAGCGTCAGATGTGTATAAGAGACAGCAGGTGGTTGGCTTGCGCCAGGCGATCATGAGCATGCGCATACTCTGTTACATCCAGGCCGATAATGCGCTCGAAGAGGCGGCCCGAAACCATAACGTCATCGTGCACAAACAAGCGAATCTCGGCGGGAGAAACCTCGACCACCGCCCGCGCCTCACCAAAGCGGTCCAGATTAATCCGCACGCGGTTCTGGCTGCTTTCGGGCATTTGCATGCTGAGTTTGCGCAGGTCGTTCCATGTACCGCTCATATCGCCTAGGTCGGTGGGCATATGAAGCTCCACCAGGTTTTTTCGCATGCAGCGGTTCATGAGCAGCGGGCGGCCCCTCGGGTCCAGATACAGGATGCCCACGGGAATCACGTTGATGGTTTCGATCGTCGAGAACGCGGTGATATCCTCCTGGCGGTTGCGGACATCCATCAAGAGCGCCGCAATGGAGCGGAACAGGAAAAACGCTCCCTCTGCGATAAGGACCGTGGTCCACGCCGAGCCCATGGCAAGCACCACCGGCGGTGTCACGGCGGCAACGAGCAACAGTTCGGCCAGCATGACGGGGCGACGATAGTGCACCATAAGCACCATGCCGTAGGCAAAGATCACGGCATTGAGCCACAACGCTCCGCCCATTGCCCTGGCGCAAACGTCAAGCGGCGCCACCAGATATGAGCCAGACGACGCGAACAAAATGACAGCCGAGATGACCAAGTGAAGCACAAGGCTCGCCTCGTAGGCGCAAATCACCTTACGGTTATAGGACGAGCGGCGCGATGCGATGAGCGGGACGTGGATCGTCTGTAGACACGCAGCCAGGGCAAAGACAACATCGAGCGCAACGATTTGGGGAAGGATGAGCGAAATCTGCATCGTTACTCACCCGCCCTCGGCATCAAGACGATCATGCGCAGCTGGCCGGGCTCGCCCTCAAGGCGGTATGCCACGTTGCGCCCTTGCAGAGCGCTTTCGAGCTCTTGCGCAGCGGGCGTCTGCGAAAGATCTTCATCATCGTTGGAAAAAAGCGTGGCGCGCAGCTCGACACTGCACCGGTCATGGTCACCCAAGTGATACATGAGCGCCGGGTGGTCGGTGGTGTAGGCAAAAAACGCAAAGTCATACACGCAGTCGTACAGGGCGCTTACCGTACTGGCGTGCATCGGGCGCCGTATGGCGATAATCGAGGCGCAATCGACATCGATGGTGCGCAGGTCGCTTGCGAGCTCGTTGGCAATGAGCTGAATGCGGTCGCGATCAAAACCGCTCTCCCCGTGCTGTGCCAACGTGAGCGGCCCCTTGCGCTTGCAATAGGCGACGAGCATCTTGGCGCGCTGCAGCATGCGGTAACGCTCGTGCGAAGACGATTCATCGGTCAACGGCGGTAGCGAGCTCAGCAGGTCGTACATCCCTTCGAGCGCGCGGGCGAGTGCCTGGTCCACGTCTTGGACCAGCAAGGTCTCGGCCTCTTGATCTGCCAGATGCGTCTTAAGATCGTAGTCGGCCGTGAGCAGCTCATTTTGGCGCTGCAGCTCCATGCGACGATGTGCCAGTTCACGGTTAAGCTCGTTGAGCTCCGACACGTCTTGGGCAAGCAGGGCCGATCCGCCCAGCAGTGGAAAGGCGCGATACATTACATCGGGATCGGACGCCACGGCAAAGGCATGGGCATGCCCGTGTTCCTGGGCCCGAAGCTCTTCGCACACGCCCGCCGGCATTGGCTTCGACACCGGTGTGGCATAGACTTCCTGCAGGTCGCGCGTTAGAACTTTGAGGTCAAGCGGCAAGGTGTCGAAAATGCCGGCGATGTCGTGATATGACGGAATGACACCGCAATCGAGACAGATTTCCATCGCCGCCACGCACAAGACGCAATAGATGAGCGAGAAGTTGAGCCTCCATGCCCAGGGCACGCGCAGCGCATACGAGATGGCAAAGAATGCGCCACCCAGCAGTACGAGCGCCGCCGTGCCCGAGAAACGTTGGGTGCGAAAGGACGAGGACCGGCCCACCAGGATAAAAAAGGCCACAAAGTTAAAGGCCGTCCACACGAGGACGGCGAAATAACCCCAGCCGTACGTGTAATCATTGCTCCAGGTGTCGCTTGTACGGTCAAAGCGGAAGACCTGCTGGTGAAAATCGTTGGTGAGCACAAATCCGATAAGCAGGATAGCCACAATCCACAGCGCAGCGCAGTAGCGGCGACCCAGGCGGTGCTGTTCCACGCCCGCGAGGCGCAGGCCGCACAGCTGGTAGAGCAGCGGAATGATCGTCATGGGCACGTAGTACAGGTACCACAGCACGGTGGCATAGAACGGCGTGAACGACTTGTACTTGAGAATGACTTCGATCATCCACAGGGCGCAGATGGTGGCGACGGCAACAAGGCGGCGGCGCAGCACATAGTCCAAACAGCGCAGGCACGCCAACACACCCCAAATTGAAAACGCAATTCCGGCTATGAGCAACGGGAGGGAGCTCGAATGAATGAGTCCGCCCACAACCTCTTTGGATACCTCACCATAGGCAGGCACGGTGTTGGAAAGTTTGGGGTCGAAGGCGAACAGCGCCGGTAAGACTGCCAAAAGCATGAGGAACAGCGCGGTGATGGCGCCGGCGATAGCAAAGACGCGGTGACGGTACACCTGATGTGTTATGCCAACAAGGAATCGCGGCATGGCGAAGAGCCTGCCGCCCCTGAGATCCGCCACGGGAGCGGATCGGGCGGCCGCGTGGCCGATATGTCGCTCGCGGGTACCCATAGTGCTTTTAGTGTACCGACAGGCAGGCTCAAAAAGCGGGCCACATGTCCCAAAATCCGCAGACGGCAAGGCGCCCGGCGAGCACATACTCGCCGGGCGCCTTGGTTAGGAGGCTACGGTTATCGGGAAAGCCTAGGCCAAATCTTCGCCGTTGGTGGCGATAACCTTCTTGTACCAGTCGAAGCTCTTCTTTTTGGAACGCTTGAGGGTGCCGTTGCCGGCGTCGTCGCGGTCCACATAGATAAAGCCATAGCGCTTGGACATCTCGCCCGTGCCGGCAGACACCAGGTCGATCGGGCCCCAGGTGGTGTAGCCCAGCAGGTCAACGCCGTCCTCGGTCACCGCATCGCGCATCGCGGCGATGTGCTGGCGCAGGTAGTCGATACGGTAGTCGTCGTTGATGGAACCATCCTCCTCGACAACATCCTTGGCGCCCAGGCCGTTCTCAACCACAAACAGCGGCTTCTGATAACGGTCGTACAAGTCGTTGAGGGTGATGCGGAAGCCCAGCGGATCGATGGCCCAGCCCCACTGGCTCGCCTGCAGGTAGGGGTTCTTGGCGCCGGCGAAGGCGTTGCCCTGGGTGCGCTCGACATCGGGGTTATCGGCACCGGCGGAGCAACGGGTGCTGTAATAGCTAAAGCTGATGAAGTCGACGGTGTTGGCGGCCAGGATCTCGCGGTCCTCGTCCGTCATGCCCACATCGATACCCAGACGCTCGAGCTTCTTGACGGCATAGGCCGGGTAGTAGCCACGGCTCTGAACGTCGACGAAGAAGTAATTGTCCTGATTGTCGAGCTGCGCCTGGCGCACATCGCCCGGACGGCAGCTGTAGGGGTAGTAGCTACCTGCGGCGAGCATGCAGCCAATCTTGACCTCGGGATCGATCTCGTGAGCGATCTTGGTTGCCCAAGCGCTGGCGACGAGCTCGTTGTGGGCGGCCAGGTACTCGACAGCCTCCTTGTTCTCGCCCTCCTCAAAGACCAGACCGGCACCCATAAACGGCAGGTGCAAGATCATATTGATCTCGTTAAAGGTAAGCCAGTACTTCACCAGACCCTTGTAGCGGGTAAAGATTGTGGTCGCGAGGTTCTTGTAGAAGTCGATGAGCTTACGGTTGCGCCAGCCGCCGTACTCCTTGATGAGGTGAATCGGACAGTCGAAGTGCGCGATGGTCACGAGCGGCTCGATGCCGTGCGCCTGACACTCGCGGAATACGTCCTCGTAGAAGGCCAGGCCAGCCTCGTTGGGCTCGGTCTCGTCGCCGTTGGGGAAAATGCGGGTCCAAGCCAGGCTCATGCGGAAGGTCTTAAAGCCCATCTCGGCAAAGAGGGCGATGTCCTCCTTGTAGTGGTGGTAGAAATCGATGCCGGTCTGCGCGGGATAGTAATAGCCGTCCTCGAAGTCGAGCATCTTGCGCTGGCCGGAGACCACCGCATAGCGCTCGGGGCCGTGCGGTGCCACATCCACGTTGGCCAGGCCGCGACCATCCACGTCCTGTCTCTTATACACATCTCCGAGCCCACGAGACAC
>USBX01000113.1 GCA_900552995.1 uncultured Collinsella sp. | reverse complement strand
AACGTGATGTGCTCGTACAGGGCGATGAGCTCGCCGAGTGCGAACGGGGTCAGCGTGTCGCCGAAGATCGAGGTCGTCGGGCGATTGCCCTCAAAGCAACGGGCCGGGACGATCTGCTCGGGCGTGCCCTCGGCACGAACCTCATCGGCCGTCTTACCAAAGGCGAGCGCCTTGGTCTGGGCCAGGAAGTTGCCCAGGAACAGCTCGTGGACATCCTGGCCGCCGTCGGTCGCAGGGTTGGCGGTATTGGCGAAGGCGATGAAGTCGGCCGGAACCACCACAGTGCCCTGGTGCAGCAGCTGATAGAAGGCATGCTGGCCGTTGGTGCCGGGCTCGCCCCAGAAGATCTCACCGGTGTCGGAGGTCACGGCGCTGCCGTCCCAGCGGACATGCTTGCCGTTGGACTCCATGGTGAGCTGCTGCAGGTAGGCCGGGAAGCGGTGCAGGTACTGGCAGTACGGCAGCACGGCGTGGCTCTTGGAACCGAAGAAGTTGACGTACCAGACATTGAGCAGGCCCATCAGCGCGACGGCATTGTTCTCGAGCGGGGTGTTGCAGAAGTACTCGTCGATGGCGTGGAAGCCCTCGAGGAACTGCTGGAAGCGCTCGGGGCCGAGCACGACGATCAGCGACAGGCCCACGGCGGAGTCAACGGAATAGCGGCCACCGACCCAGTTCCAGAAACCGAAGGCGTTGGCGGGGTCGATACCGAAGGCCTCGACCTTCTCGAGTGCGGTGGAAACGGCGACGAAGTGCTTTGCCACGGCCTCGGCGTTCTGCTCATCGGAGCCGTCGATGGCGCCCTGAGCCTTGAGCTGCTCGAGCATCCAGGTCTTGACCTCGCGGGCGTTGGTGAGGGTCTCGAGCGTGGTGAAGGTCTTGGAGACGATGATTACGAGCGTGGTCTCGGGATCCAGGCCCTTGAGCTTCTCGGCCTGGTCGTTGGGGTCGATGTTGGAGATGTAGCGGCAGTCGATACCGGCGTCGGCATAGGGACGCAGAGCCTCGTAGGCCATGACCGGGCCCAGGTCGGAGCCGCCGATGCCGATGGACACCAGATGCTCGATCTTCTTGCCGGTAACGCCCTTCCACTCACCGGAGCGCACGCGCTCGGCGAAGGCATACATGCGGTCGAGGACCTCGTGCACGTCGGCGACGACGTCCTGGCCGTCGACGATGAGCTGGCCCTTCTCGCTTGCCGGGCGGCGCAGCGCGGTGTGCAGGACAGCGCGGTCCTCGGTAGTGTTGATGTGCTCGCCAGAGAACATGGCGTCGCGGCGCTCCTCGAGCTTCACTTCGCGGGCAAGATCGCACAGCAGCTTGACGGTCTCATCGGTCACCAGGTTCTTCGACAGATCGAAGTGCAGGTCACCGGCGTCAAAGCTCAGCTTGTTCACGCGGTCGGCGTCAGCAGCGAACCAGGCCTTGAGGTCGATACCTTCGGCCTCGAGCTTCTCCTGATGAGCCTCGAGCGCCTTCCAAGCGGCAGTCGACGTAGCATCGATAGGTGCGGCAACAGTTGCCATAGAGTCCTCCTCAGCATACGGGCGCACGCCTCCATGCGCCCGGACATTCAGATGCCACTATTCTAGCGCAGGTCAAGACTACAATCAGCGAGCGTTGCCAATCGGCCCCCAAACGGCAACCGATTAAAAAGGGACAGGCTTATTTTGGCAGGTCAAACGCTTTACCAACCAAAAATAACCCGTCCTTTTATGGCAAATATTAGGCCGCGGCGCAGATGCTACCGAGCAACTCACGCAGAGGAGACCCGATGCCCTCCAGCAGTTCGGGCGCGATAATGGCAAAAACGGGAACCTCACCGGTGCCCACGACAGCAGGCGCCTTGCCCTCCGAGAGAATGCATCCATAAGGGACAAAACCGTCTTCGCCGGCATCGAGCGCCGCCATGCGACGCGCGAGCTCGCGCGCAAAGCCAGCAGTATCGGCATCGCCAATCGCCAGGACAAAGTCCACGCCCTCATCGGTTGCCAGGGCTACGGCCTCATCGACCAAATCGTCTCCCCCGTCGCCCCCGGCCGAACCGCAACGAAAGAGTACGCGTTCGAGCAGGGCACGATCGAGCGAGCCCAGCGCCGCCGAAACGAGCTCATCGCGCGTGTGCTTGTCGCCTCCCAGCACGACCAGTGCCTTGGTGCCGCCATAGTGGGCAACCAATCGCCCGCACCAGCGAGCCACATCCCCATCCGCAACCAAGCGCGTCGGCATACCAAACCCATAGTTGACCATTATCCCCACAACCCTTCCGTGCTTTATGGTGGTATCGATCGTTAGGCTCATGCTACGAAGCGAGCTTTTCCGAGCTGTTTCGCGCTCTTTAGGGCTGCGTTAAAACCCCGATGAAGCCGCACGACCATACTTGCCAAAAAGGGACAGATTTTGACGGTGTCCGTGCAAGCGGGTATTATCGAACAGGTATTCGATAAGAACATGTGTTTGATGGAAGGGCACGGATGGCGCACGAGCAGCACACCTATATCTGCATCGACCTCAAGACGTTTTATGCCAGCGTCGAGTGCGTCGACCGTGGGCTCGATCCGCTCACCACCAACCTGGTCGTTGCCGACGAATCGCGCGGACGCACGACCATCTGCCTCGCTATCACGCAGGCCATGAAGGACTTAGGTATTCACAACCGCTGCCGTCTGTTCGAGATTCCCGACGGCATCGACTGCATCAAAGCAGTGCCGCGCATGCAGCACTACATGGAGGTGTCGGCGCAAATCTACGGCATCTATCTGGAATACGTCAGCCCCCAGGACGTGCACGTCTACTCAATTGACGAGTGCTTTATCGACGTGACACCCTATCTGGACCTCTATCACACCGATGCGGAAGGCTTCGCCTGCATGTTGCGCGACGAGGTCCTGGCGCGCACCGGCATCACGGCGACGGTCGGCATCGGCCCCAACCTATTCCAGGCCAAGGTTGCACTCGATATCACCGCCAAGCACGTACCCAGCCGCATCGGCATACTCGACGATGAGACCTTTCGCAAGGAAATCTGGCCCCATCGTCCCATCACCGATATCTGGGGCATCGGCCCCGGCGTGGCAGCACGACTCGAAAAATACGGCGTCTACGATCTGATGGGCGTCGCGGCGCTCGACGAAAACCTGCTTTACGACGAGCTCGGCGTCAATGCCGAGTATCTCATCGACCACGCCTTCGGACGCGAGCCGACAACCATCGCCGATATCCAAGCCTATCGCCCGCAAGCAACTTCGACCACCACAGGACAGGTGCTCTCGAAGGGCTATGCCTACGAGCAGGCCTACACCGTCTTGCGCGAGATGGTCGACAACGCCGTGTTGGACTTGATCGATAAGCACGTGGTCTGCGACAGCATCTCGCTCTTTGTGGGCTACGCGAGCGAGCGCGCCGACATACGCAGGCTTGATGCCAGCGGTACTGCACAATATGTGGACGGATGCGGACACCTGCGCTCGAGTACGTCGAGCATCGAACCCACCGCAACCGCCGGCCCCGAGCTCGCGCCCCGTGCTCCCAAGCCCGTCCAGCGCGATGACGAACGGCGCCGCCTGGTGCGCGAAGCGCAGGCAATCGATGGCATCTTTGTGGGAGAGCATGGTGGCAAACCGCGTGGTGGCTATGCCGCGCTCTTTGCGCACTCCAACGCCTCGCGCAAGCTGCCCGAGCGTACCAATTCGTTTAAGAAGATCATGGGCTATTTCGATGAGCTCTGGGCGCAGACTGTCGATCCCAAACGACCGGTCAAGCGCATCAACCTGGGCTTTAGCAATCTTGTGCCCGAGGAATTTGCCACCATCGATCTGTTCAGCGATATCGAGGCCGATGAGCGCGAGCGCGACCTGGCGCGCGCCGTCCTGGCCGTGAAAGGCAAGTACGGCAAGAACGCGCTCGTCAAAGGATTAAGCTTTACCGCCGGCGCCACCGCGCGCGAGCGCAACGATCAAGTTGGAGGACACCGTGCCTAAACCCAAACAACAGCCCATGCGCCCGCCGACCGCCTTCGAGCGCCTGGCGGACCCCGAGGGCAGACGCCGCGCAGCCGACCCCAACCTCACTGCCAACGGTGCCGTGCGCGCCAACCGCGCCGCACAGTTTATGCCCTTTGCCGCCCTCACGGGATACTACGAACTCGTGCGCAAGCAGGAAATCACCGTCGAGCAAAAACGTGAGCTCACGGAAGAAAAAGCCCTCGAGCTTTCGCAAAAGCTCGAGGGCCTCAAACGCGGCGACTTGGTGCGCGTCACCTATTACGATACGTACGGCTATCGTAGCCGCACGGGCATTCTCGACGAAGCGTTACCCGCATTCAAGCTGCTCAAACTCAGGGATATCGCCATCAACTTCGACGATATCCAGGACATTGAGC
>USBX01000112.1 GCA_900552995.1 uncultured Collinsella sp. | reverse complement strand
TAGCGAGTGTCTCGTGGGCTCGGAGATGTGTATAAGAGACAGGCCCTTGTCCTGCGCCAGCGAGACCAGCTCGGCCTCGGGCTCACGCGTCATCACGACGGCGCCGGCACCCGACTGGACGGCACGGGAAGCAAAATCATTGCCGTCGACGTTTTCACCGGGAAAGGCGACGAAAATCGTCCCTTCCTCGACCTGGCGCGAGTCGATAACACACCCGCGGCATACCCGATCGGCTTCTCCCGTCACGGTTCGGGCCCCTGTTGCGGCCGCGAGGTTGTTGACGGCGATCTCTATCATTGCAGCTCCCCTGTAAACCTAATAATGCTATCGGCGTATTGTATCCCAGCGCCGCGCATGCGTGGTGCAGGGCATGTGAACACCCCTCATATGGGACAACAAACCACGCCCCAAAGATTGTAACCCCCTACCTCGTGTGCGGAATACCCAGCACGTCGAGTGCGTTGGCCATAATGGACTGGAACGGCACCGCAGCGGCATCTGAGCCGCTCGGCGTTCCGTCGAGCGTGATATAGCACAGCACCTTAGGCGATTGTGCCGGCGCAAAGCCCATAAAGGACGACATATAGTTCTCCTTGAGGTAGCCGCCGTTCTCGTCGGCTCGTTCGGCCGTACCGGTCTTACCCGCCACGTCATAGCCATCAACCGCGCCGCCAACGCCCGTTCCCTCGGACACGACCGTCTGCATGCATGATGTCACCTGGGATGCGGCGTCCCCAGAAATCGCGCGCTCGCCTTCGCCCCAGTCCTTCTCGTCGCCTTTGCTGGACTTATAGAAGTGCGGGGTCATCATCACGCCGCCGTTGGCGATGCCGCCCACGGCACGTGCGATCTCAATCGGCGAGACGGACAGCGCCTGTCCAAAGCTCATCGATCCCAGCGTGGCGCCGTCATACTGGTCACGCTCCTTGACGATGCCCAGGCTCTCGCCCGGAAAATCGACACCGGAGCTGTGACCGATGCCCCACTTGTCCACATAGGCGGCAAAGTCGTCGGCACCGATCTTGCGCCCCACCAGGACAAAGCCCACATTGGACGAACGGCGCATCATCTCGCGCACATCCATGGTCATGCCATAGTCGCGCTTATCGGCATCGGTAACGGTATCGTCGCCCACCTTGATGCTCGCCGGCACCTCAAACGACGTACTCGATCGTACGACGCCCAAGTCGAAGCCGGCGCCCGCCACGAGCGTCTTAAAGACCGAGCCGGGCTCGTAGGCGTCAGTGACCAGGCGCAGGTTCATATCCTCGGTCTTGGCGTTCTCCAGATCGGTCTGGTCGTAGGTCGGGTACGAGCAGGCTGCGAGAATTTCACCGGTCGTGGGGTCGGTGACCAAAGCCGAGCCGTTCTTGGCCTTTGTCTTCTCGACAGCCTCTGCCAGAGCATCCTCAGCCGCACGCTGGATATTGACGTCGAGCGTCGTCACGATATCAACGCCGTCGACCGCGGCCACCTTTTTATAGGCACCGCCCGCGATATAGCTGCCGTCCCTCGCGCGCTCGCGTACGAGAGAACCGTTCGTGCCGGTCAGAAGCTTGTTGTATTGCTTTTCGAGACCCGTCAAGCCGTCGTTGTCCACATTCACTACACCCAGCACCTGCGATGCCAGATTGCCGTATGGATATACGCGCTTCATGGCCTGCTCAAAAAGCACGCCGGGCAGGTTCTTCTTCTCCAGCACCGCAGCATCGTCTTCGTCCACTTGGCGCTTGATATACACCCAGGTGCCATCGGACTCGACGAGCTTGCGGCAGGTCTTTTTATCGATTCCAGTTGCCTTGACCAGCGCCGACACCGTCTTGTCAACATCCTCGACAAGCTGCGGGTTCACGGCGATGTTGCGACATTCGACCGACGACGCCAGCACGTTACCGTTGCGGTCGTAGATGGTGCCGCGTTTGGCATAGAGGGTCTGCGCAAGCAGGCGGCGCGCATCGGCACGCTCGCGCAGTTTATCGGCTTCGACAATTTGATAGTCGGCAAGGCGAAAGACACCCAAGCCCAAGCCAAGCCCAATGAATCCCATGACGGCTTTGCGGCGAGGCAGAGGCGCGCCTGTGAGCCATTCGGTCGACGAACTCTTGCGCGACCTGGTGTTATGCACTTGAGGGCCGCCCGAGCCGCGAAGTCGCGACGCCGGGTCGTTGCCACGGGACTGCCCGGCGTTGTAAGATTGCCGACCCGTTCCTTGATAACCAGAACGTCCCCGCGACGAGGGACGTCCAGAACCGCGGCCCCCATCGGAACCGCGGCGATAGTCATTTGTCATACTCAGCTACCGTCTTGCTACTGAGCGGCCGCGGTCGCGTTGGCGCCCGCGGCTGCATCCTGCGAAAAGTCAAGTGTAACGCTCTCGCTGGGCTCCACCATGCCATAAGCGCCCGCAAGGTCGCGAATGCGCGTGTCGGCGCCATAGACCGAATGCATGACCTCCAGGTCGGAGCTCTCATCGGTCGCCTTTTCGAGCGTGTTGGTAAGCTCGGCGTTGCTGTTGAGCACCTGGGCCGTAACGCCGGCGAGCGCCACGCGGGCGACGCCGATCGTCATGAAGATAGCCGCAATGATGCAAAACGTTTTAAGAACGCTCATGAAAACCGGGCTTACCGCCTGGTTTGCCTGACGGCCCGCGCCCGTGTAGACATCAAAGCGCGGCGTGCGCTGCTCACGGGGAGCAACGGGGGCCTGCGGCGTCTCACGATAGGCGGGCATGGCGTTCATATCATAGGCGAGTGCTGCGCTTGAAGTGTTGTAGCCCATGATATGCCGCCTCCCATCCCGAGTACGTTGGTAGTGTGTTTAAGCTTCGTTTATGGTGCGAGCGGGAGGTCCAATATCGCGCGGTCGCGTCTACAGACGCTGCGCCACGCGGATCTTGGCTGATCTCGCCCGAGGGTTGCGCGCAACCTCATCGGGTTGGGCAACCAGGGGTTTGCGGGTGATGACCTTGAGTATCGGCACGTTGCCGCACACGCACACCGGAATCTCCGGCGGACACGTGCACCCCTGGCTCATCTCCTTAAAGTGGTTCTTTACGATACGGTCCTCGAGCGAGTGATACGAGATGACGCAGATACGTCCGCCCGGGTTGAGCCACCTGGTGGCGGCATCAAGCCCTCGTTCGAGCACATCGAGCTCGTGATTGACCTCGATGCGAATGGCCTGGAAACTTTTCTTGGCCGGGTGTCCACCATGCCGACGAGCGGCAGCCGGGATACCCGCCTTGATGATCTCGACAAATTGGCCGGTGGTTTCGATCGGTTCTTGCTCGCGGCGGCGCACGATCTCGCGCGCGATCTGCGAGGCGAACTTCTCTTCGCCGTAGACGCGTAGAATCCGGGCGAGGTCGTGTTCGTTATAGGTGTTGATGACCTCAGCTGCGTTTAAGGTGTTATTACCCGGATCCATCCGCATGTCCAATGGGGCGTCCTCGTTATACGAAAAGCCCCTGCCAGGGATATCGAGTTGCGGCGACGAAACGCCCAAATCGAACAGGAAGCCATCGACCCCGGGCACCTCGGCCGAGCAAAGTAGCTCGTCCAAGTCGCCGAAGTTGCCCTTCAGCAGCTGGTGCGGAACGCCGGGAACCTCGCGGTCCAGACGGGCGCCAGCGGCCTCGAGGGCCATGTCGTCCTGATCGACGCCGAGCAAAAGGCCCGTCTCCCCCACCTGCGCGGCCATCTTTACCGAATGGCCGGCACCGCCAAGGGTGCAATCGCAGACAACGGAGCCGCTCTTTAGCCGCAGCGACTCAAGCACTTCGCCGAGCATGACAGGTTCATGCCGATATTCTTGTGTCAAGATCCCACGCTCCATCCGTTACCCGTGCCTTGCCCTTACGAGAAGAAGAGGTCCAGCAGGGCCTCATCGTCATCGTCCTCATCGGCCGCGGCGCGATCCCAAACCTCAAGGTGGTCGTAGTTGCCCACAACCGTGACCTCGCGGTCGAGGTTCGCCTGCTTGCGGAGAGACTCGGAAAGACCGATACGACCGGCGCTGTCCACGTCCATCGACGTGGTGCGCTTGTTGATCGCCCTCATGAGCTTCTGGTCATTAATGTCACGCGGGTTAAAACCCTCGTGGCCCTCACGACCCGCGAAGAGTCCTTCGACCCACTTATCGAAGGCCTCGGCAGAGAACACGTACAGAGCATCGACATCCAGGGCTTTAAACACGCGAACGTGCTCTCCAAGCTCCTCGCGAAGGGGTGCAGGCAGGGATAGACGACCTTTTGCATCGAGATTGCGCTCGTATGCACCAGTCATTCCCATGTGCGCCCTCCCCTCGGTTACTCAGATGGCACGTACGCGGGAAACCACCCCGCCTGTCGACGTCATCAATAATATCTGTCTCTTATACACATCTGACGCTGCCGACGATAAGGCT
>USBX01000111.1 GCA_900552995.1 uncultured Collinsella sp. | reverse complement strand
GCGGGTACCGGCGCGGAAACGGCGCCAAACGAAAGCGTCAGCGTCAGGCCCGCGACAATAGCAGAATGCTTGGGCTGCATAAGATCCTCCCTGCATTGGTGTAGTTAAAGTGCAGTTTGCAAAGATAAAAGTAAGTATTGCAGCTCGCCCGTTGTTGCACAACAACCCCTCGGTAAACGGCAACAACCCTCCGCGAAATCTAAAGGAATTAAACAAACTGGTCGTCGGGCACCAGAAGAAGATCGCCGTAGCGCCCCATCAGCCCGTCTCTCAACTGACAGAAAGCGGGGATATAGACGTTCAAGATACGCTGAATCAAATCTTGAGCGAGCTTGTTGTCATAGATATGAACGTTCGTATTGCGATCCCTGAGCATATCTAGCCATGCCGCCTCATCAATAAAATCGTAGAATCGGTAGGCTTCCTTCAAGATGGCACGAGGAGACCCCGATGCAGCAAGCGTGGCGCCCTCATACTCGAGCAGACGTTTAAGGAGCTTCCAGCTCAGTTCAAACTGAAGGTTGAACTTATTAATCAATCCACTCTGAACAAAATCATTGTTGAGATCCTGATTGGGCGCATCCTCAAGATTCGCCAAGGCACTGGCAAAGTTCTCATATTTTTTCATACAGAATCACACCATCCCT
The DNA here is from genome assembly GCA_900552995.1 of uncultured Collinsella sp. Taxonomy (GTDB): domain Bacteria; phylum Actinomycetota; class Coriobacteriia; order Coriobacteriales; family Coriobacteriaceae; genus Collinsella. The sequence continues at coordinate 3,770 of USBX01000111.1, read as the reverse complement.
GGCAATTTCATCGAGCAATTGCTGCGATAAGGACTCATCCAGATTGACGACGTCTATATCTAAAAGAGTATCAAGATGCTCCTCTATCAGATATGAGAAACGGTCGAAATCCCGGCAACCTGCTACAGCAATATCAATATCGCTCTTAGGCAAATTGTCACCGCGGGCACGAGAACCAAACAGCACAACCTTCTCGGCGTCACATTCCCGAGCAAAAACCTCGATTTGCTTGTACACCTTGTCGAGAGATGCCATTTGAAATCCTACAGCTTGATGTCGAAGTTGATCTCGGGGACGGCAGCAAGGTCGGCCAACGTCACGCCGTCGACGTACTTTTCGATCACGTCGTCCAGACCACGCCAGAATTTGACGGTCGAGCAGAGATCGCTGCGGGCGCAGCTGTTGTCGATGCCATCGCACGCCACCGGAGCCGTGCTGCCCTCGACGGCACGCAGGATGTCGCCGGCACGCACCTCGGCGGGGTCCTTGGCCATCATGTAGCCACCGCCCTTGCCGCGCACGCTTTTAAGCAGGCCCGCCTTCATGAGCGGACGAACCAGCTGCTCCAGATACTTTTGCGAGATACGCTCGCGGTCGGCGACCTCGCGCAGAGCGATCTTGCCCTCGGCGTCGCCCAGCGCTGCGATATAGATCATCAGTCGGAGGGCATAGCGGCCCTTAGAAGAAATGAGCATACCTACCCTCCCATCGCATCTTGGACAACATAACCAGGTTTGTTTGTCCCAAATCTTAAGTAAGTGGGACAAACACAACAGGTTATTTTGTCCCACATCTAGAAAAGTCGAGTGGATTAGTCGGGTTTTCCCTTGACTAACGCCGAACCCATAGTAACTTTATTCCGAGAAGATTCCTAGGGTTTCGTACACCCATGAGTACACCATATACAGAGAGGGACAGCATGAGCGCAAATCCGCTGCTTTCCATCGAAGGTCTGACCGCCTCCGTGGACGAGAAGACCATCCTCCACAACGTCAACCTTAACGTCGCCGCCGGCGAGACCCACGTGTTGATGGGACCCAACGGCGCCGGCAAGTCCACCCTTGGCCACCTGGTCATGGGCGACCCCGTCTACACGGTCAACGACGGCCGCATCGTCTTTGACGGCCAGGACATCACCGAGCTCACCACCGACAAGCGCTCGCGCGCCGGCCTGTTCCTGAGCTTCCAGGCCCCGGTCGAGATCCCCGGCGTGCCACTGTCGAGCTTTTTGCGCGCCAGTATCGCCGGCCGCCCCGGCCTGGAGATGAAGGGCAAGGAGTTCCGACGTCGCGTCAAGGAGCTCGCGGCCGAGCTCAACATGGATACCTCCTACCTCAACCGTGAGCTGGGCGTGGGCTTCTCGGGCGGCGAGAAAAAGAAGGTCGAGATGCTCCAGCTTCTGCTGCTGCAGCCCAAGCTCGCCATCCTAGACGAGACCGACTCCGGCCTGGACGTCGACGCGCTTTCCACCGTCAGCCACGGCATGGACGCCTACCGCAAGAGCTGCGACGGCTCCATGCTCATCATCACGCACAACACGCGCATCCTGGAGCACTTGGATGTCGACCGCGTCCACGTTATGGTCAAGGGTCACATCGTGCGCGAGGACGACGCCTCGCTCATCCCCTGGATCGACAAGAACGGCTTTGAGACCTTCGAGCGCGAGGCCGCCGAGCAGCGCGCCCAGGCCGAGGCCGCCGCTGCCGAGCAGCAGGCGTAAAGGGGCGACGTAATGACCAAGAACCGCACCGAGGTCGCGGACATCGACCGCAGCCTCTACGACTTCACCTATGGCGAGGAGGGATTCGAGCGCCTCGACGCCGGCATCACGCCCGACATCGTGCGCGAGATCAGCGCCAAGAAGGACGAACCGCAGTGGATGCTCGACCTGCGCCTCAAGTCCCTCGAGATCTTCAACCGCTTCCCCGATCCGACGTGGGGCCCCTCCATCGAGGGCCTGGACATGGACAACATCGTCACCTACGTCAAGCCCAACACCGACCAAAAGCACGACTGGGAGTCGGTGCCCGACGACATCAAGAACACCTTTGAGCGCTTGGGCATCCCCGACGCCGAGCGCAGCTACCTGGCAGGCGTCGGCGCGCAGTACGACTCCGAGCTGGTCTACCACAACATGCAGGACACGGCGTCCAAGATGGGCATCGTCTACTCCGGTATTGAGGAAGCCCTGCATGACCCGCAGTGGGAGCCGCTCATCCACGAGAAGTTTATGACGCTCATCCCGCCCACCGACCACAAGTTTGCGGCCCTGCACGGCGCCGTGTGGTCGGGCGGCTCGTTTGTCTACGTGCCCAAGGGCACCAAGTTGGACTTCCCGCTGCAGAGCTACTTCCGCCTTAACGCCAAGGGCGCCGGCCAGTTTGAGCATACGCTCATCATCGTCGAGGACGATGCCGACCTGCACTTCATTGAGGGTTGCTCAGCGCCCAAGTACAACGTGGCCAACCTCCACGCCGGCGCCGTCGAGCTCTTTGTGGGCAAGCGTGCGCACCTGCGCTACTCGACCATCGAGAACTGGTCCAAGAACATGTACAACCTCAACACCAAGCGTGCGCGCGTGGACGAGGACGGCGATATCGAGTGGATCAGCGGTTCCTTCGGCAGCCACGTGGGCTACCTCTACCCCATGAGCGTGCTCAACGGCCGCCGCGCCCGCTCGAGCTTTACCGGCATCACCTTTGCCGGCGCCGGCCAGAACCTGGATACCGGCTGCAAGGTCGTGCTCAACGCGCCCGATACCTCGGCAACCGTCGAGACCAAAGGTATCTCCAAGAGCGGCGGCATCCCGACGTTCCGCAGCTCTATCGTTGCCACGCCCAAGGCCGAGGGCTCCAAGGCAACCGTGAGCTGCCAGTCACTGATGCTCGACGACCAGAGCCGCTCCGACACCATCCCGGCCATGGACATCCGCGCCAAGAACGTCGACATCGGCCACGAGGCCACCATCGGCCGCATCGGCGACGACAAGGTGTTCTACCTGATGAGCCGCGGCATCTCGGAGGAAGAGGCCCGCACCATGATCGTCAACGGCTTTGCTAACCCGGTCTCCAAGGAGCTGCCGCTGGAGTACGCCGTCGAAATGAACAACCTGATCAAGCTCGAGATGGAAGGAGCGATCGGATAATGAAACAGGAAACCAACGCCGCTGCTACCACGCTCGAGCAGGTCAACGCGATGCCCGCAGCAACCTGGGGCTGGTTGAAAATGAACCAGACCAAGCTCGAGCTCTCTGACGAGCTTGCCGCCACTCCCGCCGAGGCCGTTGAGGTCGAGGGCTTGGACGAGCAGTTCTCCGGCGCGGCCGACGCCTTCGACACCGCCATGGACGCCATGGCCGAGCGCTTCCCCGAGCGCCGCTCCTCCGCCCCCGGTGATGCCGCCGACCGCGCCCGCATCACGCCCGAGACCGAGCTCGACGTGCCCGCCACCTCCGTCTACCAGGCCGGCGCCATCAAGCTCGAGGAGGAGCTCTCCCCTGCTGAAGCCTTCGAAACCGGCATGGGCGAGGCTGCCTACGCCTACTTGGCCGAGCACGCTACCAAGCGCATCGTCATCGATGTGCCCGCATACCAGCACGCCACGGTTACCGTGCGTGTGAGCGGTGTCGATGCCGCCGCGGCCATCGCCGCCATCGACGTCGTCGCTCGCCCGCAGGCAACGCTCGACCTGCATATTGCCCTAGACTCTCCTGTTACCGGCGCTGTCTCTTATACACATCTCCGAGCCCACGAGACACTCGCTAATCTCGT
>USBX01000110.1 GCA_900552995.1 uncultured Collinsella sp. | reverse complement strand
ACGAGATTAGCGAGTGTCTCGTGGGCTCGGAGATGTGTATAAGAGACAGTCTACGCACCCCTCGCCGCTTTCGGCCAACCGCGCCACGGCAGAACTCCCCGCCTTTATAGGGTCGCGCCCCTTCTCGGCAGCCAATCGGCTACTCGAACAGCACGGCTCGACCCCCGTCAACTGGACTTGCCTCGGCTAAAAATCAATACATCAAAAACGCGCCCGACGGATTTCCATCGGGCGCGTTTTCTACTCGGGCCAGATAAACTGGGTGCGGCCGGCCTCGCCGCCATCGATCAGCAGGCTCTGCCCGGTCATAAACCGGTTGGTCACGCCCACAAAGTAGATCCACTCGGCGATCTCTTGGGCGGTGGCCCAGCGTTTAAGCGGCGTGAGCTCCATAATCTGGTTCCACAGGTGCTCGTCTTCCATCACGCAACGGTTGAGCGGCGTGATAACGCCACCCGGGTCCACACTGTTGGCGATGGCCTGCGATGCCAGGCGGTTTGCAAGGTTCTTGGTGTAGGCGATAACGCCGCCCTTGCTGGCAGCATAGGCGGGAAACTCCGATCCCGTATGTCCGCTCGCCGACCCCACATTGACCACGGATTTGATAGCCGCTGTCGGCTTGGCGGCAAGCCCCTCCCCCACAAAGGCGTAGCGTTCGGTCACGTTGATGGTGCCACACAGGTTGGCGGCAATGTCGTCGGCCGAATCCTGCGTACCGGCAACGTTCACGATTACTTGAGGCTCAAGGTCGCCTGGAAACGAGTCAGGCTCGCGGACATCAACGATCAAATGGCGGTAGCGCTCGTGCTCGACCGCCGCCGGCAGCAGGTCAAAGCCCACGACCTCGTGGCCCTCGTCCAAAAAGCGCTGCACGCACGCGGCTCCGATACCGCCCGAAGCGCCCGTGATCAAAACCCGCATGCTTGCTCCTTAGGCGGTTGCGTGACGCTCGAGGTACTCGGCACCCACATTCTCGCGCTCCCAGCCGCGCACGACCTTGTAGCCCACGGGGCTCAGGAAGACCTCGCACAGCAGCTCGGCAACAGCGCCGGTCAGCGAGCACATAAGAACCTGCACCCAGGTCCAACCAAAGAACGTGTGGCTCACCACAATGGCAAAGACCAAGTTGTCGATAAACTGGCCAACACCCGTGGACACATAAGAGCGGAAGGCAAAGCTCGCAAAGTTATTCTTTTTGAGCATACGACCGAGCGACTGGTTGAGTGTGGAGTTAACCACGGCAGAAACGAGCATTGCCAGCGAAGAGCCCAGCACCACGTACCAGGTGCCGCCGATGGTGGCGTTAAGGGCGGTGTTGACCTCGATCATACCCGTGTCGTAGTAGGCGCCCCACATGCCGGGCGTGAGCGAGCATGCCCAAAAGCACAGACTCACGGCCAGATTGACCAGCAGCGCGAGGATAGAGATTTTGATGGATGCCTTGGCGCCAAAGCGCTTGCAGATCATGTCCTGGCACAAAAACGAAACCCAGCTCACCACAAAGCCGCAATCGAGTGCCAGATACGGCAGGCTGATGAGCTCTTTGTTGGCCAGCAGGTTCATCATGATGACGCTCACGAAAAACAGCGAAACCGTTGCCGCGGGAATGCTCCGCAACAGGACCTTGTAGTCCTCCATGACCTTCTTGATCATTGTGTACTCCTTTGGTTTTAGGTTTAACGAGCAGGATATCGGACCCGAACTGCTCGGACGTCACGGTCTTGAGACGACGATGGGTATAATAGCCGCTCACACGGCATCAGGCAAGCAAACGGCGCGGCAGCCCCACAGGGCCACCGCGCCGATGCATTAAAAGGCTACGTTGCCAAACTCCGACAGGATAAGATCGGGGTTGTGATCGGTTGCCCAATCCACGTTCCACGGGCTCGTGAACAGCAGCAGCTTACCGCCGCGCATGTCCTCGACGCGCAGCGTGTCACGCGTGAGCGAAAGGCCCGGGATATCAATGGTATCGGGGTCGTTCTGAATCCAGCGGATGTCCGTATAGGGCAGCGGCTGGCGACGGACCTCAACACGATACTCGGCCTTGAGGCGGCGCTCGAGTACCTCAAACTGCAGCACACCGACCACGCCCACGATAACGCTCTCCATGCCGGCACCCAGCTCGCGGAAGATCTGGATGGCACCCTCCTGGGCAAGCTCCTCCATACCCTTGACGAACTGCTTGCGCTTGAGCGTGTCGACCTGCGTAATGCGAGCGAACATCTCGGGGGCAAACGTCGGGATCTGCGGATACTGCACGTGGCGCTTGCCGGAGCACACGGTGTCGCCGATGCTAAAGATACCCGGGTCGAACAGGCCCACGATATCGCCCGCGTACGCCTCGTCCACGATGGCGCGGTCATCGGCCATCATCGACGTGCCCGTTGCAAGCTTGAGTTTACGGTTGCCCTGCACGTGGAAGGCGTCCATGCCACGCTCGAACTTGCCCGAGCAAATGCGCACAAAGGCGATACGGTCTCGGTGGTTCTTGTCCATATTGGCCTGGATCTTAAACACAAAGCCGCTAAAGTCGTCGCGGCAGGGATCGACCGGCTCACTGGTGAGCGTATCGGTATAGGCGCGCGGCGTCGGGGCCAGGCGCAGGAACTCCTTGAGGAAGGGCTCCACACCAAAGTTGGTGAGCGCCGAGCCAAAGAACGCCGGGCTCAGCTTGCCGCAGGCCACAGCATCCAAGTCGAGCTCGTCGCCGGCGCCATCGAGCAGCTCGATGTCGTCCATCAGGTTCTTGTGGTTCTCCTCGCCGATGAGCTCGTCCATGGAAGGATCGCCCAGCTCGGCCTCGACCTCGGCGACCTTCTTGGTGGCGTTGGCGTGACCGTCGCCCTCAAAGGCAATGACGCGACGGGTCTGACGGTCGAACACGCCGCGGAAGTTGCGACCACTGCCGATCGGCCAGTTCATGGGATACGTATTGATACCCAGGACGTTCTCGATCTCTTCCATGAGCTCAAACGGATCGCGAGCCTCGTGGTCGAGCTTATTCACAAAGGTGAAGATGGGAATGTGGCGCAGCGTACAGACCTTAAAGAGCTTTTTGGTCTGGGCCTCGACGCCCTTAGCGCCGTCGATGACCATGACTGCGGCGTCGGCGGCCATAAGGGTACGGTAGGTATCCTCCGAGAAGTCCTGGTGGCCGGGGGTATCGAGGATGTTGACGCAGGCGCCATTATAGGTGAACTGCAGCACCGAGGAGGTAACGGAAATGCCGCGCTCCTTCTCGATGTCCATCCAGTCCGAGACGGCGTGCTTGGCCGAGCTCTTGCCCTTGACCGAACCGGCAGTCTGGATGCTGCCGGTATAGAGCAGCAGCTTCTCGGTAAGCGTGGTCTTACCGGCGTCCGGGTGGCTGATGATCGCGAATGTGCGGCGCGACGAGATTTCATCCGACAGGCTTGCCATGCGGATCCTTTCTTGCATTGAGTGCATTACGTCGATGTAACCGCACTATTGTAGCCGCGAAATCCCGCTCTAGGGCGCCTATCAGGACAAATTCATCAGTTGGGGCCTGGGTAGCCGGCCCAATCCGAATTTGTCTCTTGCGTAACTGTACATAGTGTATATATACTGTGCTTACCGGTTATATACACGTGTAGCCCAACAGCTAAGGAGCCGCTGTGGACATCATCCTATCCAATTCGAGCGACAAGCCCATCTACGAGCAAATAGCCTCGCAAGTCAAAGCTCAGATCCTTTCGGGCGCGCTCGCTTCGGGAGCCAAACTCCCCAGCATCCGTGCACTCGCGAGCGATCTTGGCGTGAGTGTCATCACCACCAAGCGCGCCTACGCCGACCTGGAGCAACTCGGCTTTATCTGCACCGTGCAGGGCAAGGGCTGTTTTGTCGCCGAGGGCAACCAAGAACTCTTGCGCGAAAATCAGCTCTGCCATATCGAAGAGCTGCTTGCGAAAGCGGCGAGCCAAGCCGAAGCCTTGGGCGTCACGCGCGACAAGCTGCACGAGATGCTCGACCTCGTAGCCCCCGAAACCATGCAGTAGCCATCTGCAAGAAAGGCTATACCATGCAAAAGTTGCTAGAACTCAAAGGTGTATCGCGCCGCGTGAGCGACCGCTTTTCACTGCGCGACGTCACGCTTGCCGTGGAGCCCGGCCAGATCGTTGGCTTTGTGGGCGCAAATGGCGCCGGCAAGACGACGACCATTCGCGCCGCGCTTGGGCTTATAAAGCCCGATGCCGGCGAGGTGCATCTGCTTGGACAGCGCTGCGACGCCAACGCGCCCGACGAGACGCAGCGCCACCTGCGCTCCCGCATCGGGCTTGTCCTGGACACGTGTCCCTTCCCCTCCACGCTCAAGGTGGGCCAGGTCGAGAAGCTCGTAGGCCCGGCATCTGTCTCTTATACACATCTCCGAGCCCACGAGACACTCGCTAAGCTCGTATG
>USBX01000109.1 GCA_900552995.1 uncultured Collinsella sp. | reverse complement strand
TACGAGATTAGCGAGTGTCTCGTGGGCTCGGAGATGTGTATAAGAGACAGTGCTCGCACAGGGCGGCCATGCCATCTTTAGCTGCAACCTGCGAGGCTTCCGCCCCGAGACACGCAAGCTCGCACGCGCGGGCGTGGTGCTACAGGACATAACGGCGCAGACCATCCCCGAGGACTTCGCACGCAACCAGAAGGTGCACCATTGCTATATCGTGCGCCGCCTGCCCATCGAGGACGCCATGGCCGAGGTCGGCTTTAGCGCCGAGGAAATTGCCGAGCGAACCGAGGAGCTGCGCAACCCCGAGGCCCGCAAGCCCCGTGCGGCAGTACCCGCGCACGCGCAGGCCGGCAACGGCAAGTCCAACTTTGCCGGCAAACCCTCCCCCGCCGGCAAGCCCAAAAAGAAGAAGTTCTACGCCAGCAAGCCTAAGGGCAGATAACAAAGTTGCGGTGGAATACGGACTGTTTTGCCTGGAATTAGGCAAATTTAGACCGTATTTCACCGCAACTCATATTGGGATGGTGGTTGGCGATCTAGCCTTGGGTGACCAGGCGGTAGCCAATGCCTACATGGGTTTGGATGTAACGCGGATGCGCGGGATCGGACTCGATCTTCTTGCGCAGCGTACCCATAAAGACACGCAGGCTCGCCAGGTCACTCTTGGTCGCCGTGCCCCAAATCTCGTGCAGGATAAACTGGTGCGTCAGCACCTTGTCGGCGTTGTGCGCCAGCAAGCACAAAAGCTTGTACTCAATCGGCGTCAGATGCAGCTCCTCGCCATCCATCGTGGCGATGCCGGCATCAAAATTGATATGCAGCTCACCGGTATCGAACGAGCCCTCGGAGGCAACGCCGCCCGTTTGCGCATACGAAAGGCGCCTGAGCGTCGTGCGAATGCGCGCGAGCAGCTCCTCGACCGAAAACGGCTTGGTCAGGTAGTCGTCGGCGCCGGCATCGAGCGCGCGGATCTTGTCCGCGTCCTCGCTGCGTGCCGAGACCACGATGATCGGCATGCCCGACCACGTGCGCACCGACTCCACCACCTTGACGCCGTCCATATCGGGCAGGCCCAGATCGAGCAGCACAATGCTCGGCGCCTGCGACGAGGCGGCGGCGATGGCGGCATGGGCGGTCTCCACAGCCATATGGCGCAAGCCGTGCGCCTCGAGCGCGGCGACGATAAGGTTGCGGACGGCGGGGTCGTCCTCAACGACCAAGATGAGCGGTTTCACGGCAGAGTTCGGCACAGCGCTACTCCTTATCAAACGAAACGTCGGCGGCGGGAAGCTCGATCGTAAAGACCGAGCCGTGCGGGTCCGCCGCGGCAACCTCTATGCTACCGCCATGCGCCAGCGCAATGGAGCGGCAAAGCGAAAGCCCCAGGCCCACACTGCGTCGGCTATCGGCCAAACCATGGTTGGCGGTGTAGAACGACTCAAAGATACGCTCGCGGTCCTCGGGAGCAATGCCCGGGCCGTCATCGGCCACCGAGCACGCCACGCGTCCATCGCCGGCGTCAATCGAGATCACGATATGCGAGCCTGCGGGCGTGTAGGTAATGGCATTGTTCACCAGGTTTACCACCAGCTGCACCATCAGGCGCGCATCGACATTGACGAGCGCCGGCTCATCGCTCGCCACCACCTTAAGGTCGTGCTCGCGCACGGCCGGATTTACATGGCGCAGCGCCTCCTCGACGATATCGTCCATAAGCTCGAGCGTGGTCGACAGATGCATGCCGCCGCCCTCGAGTTTGGTGATGGCGAGCAGGTTCTCGACGGTGGCGTTGAGCCACAGCGCATCCGAGCGAATGGATAGCAGCAGGCCGCGGCGCGTCTGGGCATCGAGCACCGCGGTGCCGGTCGAACCCTGATCGAGCAGCACGTCGGCATTACCCGAAATACTGGTAAGCGGCGTGCGCAGATCGTGCGAGATGGAGCGCAGCAGATTGGCGCGCAGCTGCTCATTTTTGGCAAGCACCGCCGCCTCCTCGCGGGCCTCCATGGCGCGGGCGCGATCGAGTGCCAGCTCGCCTTCGCTCACGATGGCATCGGCAAGTGTCCGCTCCTCGTGCGTCAGCACGTCGGGCTCGGCAACGATAGCCAGCACGCCCACCACCGAGGCGGGATCGCCCGCGCGCACCATGGTGTCGCCCGAGCGCACGGTCAGGTAGATGCCGTAGAACGCCGAGCCGCCGTAGGTGGCATCGAGCGGCGTTCCCACATAGGCGGACGCCGAGAGCCGCGGCGGCATCTGCGGCGCCAGTTCATGCACCGGCGCGACATCGCCCACGGCCGTGTATGTCGCACGCGGCAGCAGGTCATCGCCCTCGGCGTCGGCGCTGTACCACACGACCGGGCAGCCCGAAAGACGCGCCAGCTGCGTTGCCATAGCATGGACAATCTGCTGCTGATCGGCGCAGCGCTGCAGCATGCGGTTGGTCTCGAGCACCATCTGCGTGCGGCGGTCGCTGGCGGCGGCCTGCGCCAAGGCACGGCGCAGGGCCAACGCAATCGAGCTCGACACGAGCGAGACCGAAAACATGATGAAGAACATGCCAGGATAGACGCGGTCGATAAACGACAGCGAGTAGCGCGGGTCGACAAACAGGAAGTTGTAGAGCGCCACGGCGGCAGCCGAACTCAGCAAGCAATACAGGCGGCTCCAGGTAAAGAACGCGCACAGCTGCACGGCGAACACATAGACGATCATGATGCTCGGCGCGAGACCCGGATGGTCGAGCAGCGCGCCCACAATCGTCGCCGCGACCAGCAGCCCCGCCGATACGCAGGCGTCATACAGAGGGCTGCGACGCGTCAGCGTCGTGCGCCGCCACCAAAAGTTCTCGGCAATATCGCCGTCCGCATGGACGTCCATCAGCGCCCCGCCCCTCTCTCAAAAGCAAAAACCACCACAAAGGGGACAGGCACCTTTGTGGTGGTTTCCCCTTGTGGTGGTTCCAAGTGTATAGCCTTTGCAGCCTGCGGTCGTTAGACAAACAGCGCGTGTGCGAGCAGTGCGCACACGCACGCCGCGACAAACACCAGCGCCACGACCGAAATCACGCGATCGGCCATGTCCATGTTGGCCCGATTCGTAAAGAACCGATCTTCGGCGGCATCGGCGCGTGCCTCGCGCACCACTTCGGCAACCACCTCGCGGCCATCAAGCATCTTTGCATCCATGTTTGCCTCCCCGGCCCCAATCTTGTCCATCGAAAACCAACTCCGTGCAACCTGTCGGCGCCTACGGGCGCTCGTTGGGAGCCAGGCGTTGCATCTTGTTCACGGCCTTGAACTTGGTGAACAGCGGCACGTACTCAAAGCTCACGTTGGAGTTCTCCAGGCCGTACCAGCGTGCAGGCGTGCCGGCGGCGCGACGAATGATGTACTTGAGCGTGATGGCCGTACGCTCGCTCGGCTCCACATCGCTTTCGGGCGCCAGAAGCTTACGGATCAGGACGAACTTGAACGTACCGATGTTGCCCGGATCCTTGTAGACCGAGTAGTCATGCGTCTGCGCCGGCAGCTCGCCGGTGGCAGCCAGGTCCTGAACGACCTGACGCAGATAGGCATTGACGCGCTGGTTAATCTTGTAGCCCAGGTACAGATGCACGCGGAACACGTAGTCGGTGCCGAACGTCTCGACCGAATAGGCAAAGGTATGCGGCTCGTCCATGGTCTCGACATTCACGAACCACCAGGCGCGAGCGCGCTTGGGATGCTTGTCCAAGATCGAGTAGACGATATCACGGTCGATGTAATCGGTATGGGTGTCCTTGGTCAGGTACACGATGTTGTCGCTCACGAGCTCGTAACGGTCGTCGTCGCGCAGGCGCTTGAGCTGCGGCAGGTAGCTGCGCAGCGGCAGCAGCGTAAACTGGCGCTGCTCAACAGCCGTACCGTTGTACCAGCACACCATGATGCCCATGATGAGCGCGGCCATGAGGATGGTGAAGTAGCCGCCGTGGAAGAACTTGGTGAGTGAGCTCACGAAGAAGAAGCCTTCGAGCAAAAGGAAGAAGGCCGCGAAGATCCACGGAGCAACCTTGAGCTTGCGCTCCTCGTGCAGGTAGAAGAAGAGCAGCAGCGTGGTGCACATCATAGTCAGCGTAATGGCAAGGCCGTAGGCGGCTTCCATATGCGCCGAGTTCTGGAACAGCAGCACCACGATGACGCAGCCGACAAGCATGACGTTGTTGACCATGGGGATGTAGAGCTGGCCCTTGGTCTCGGCAGGGTAGAAGACCTGCATGTGCGGCATGAGGTCCAGACGGCTGGCCTCGGACACCAGCGAGAATGCGCCGGTGATGAGCGCCTGCGAGGCAATGATGGCCGCGACGGTGGAAAGGCCTACGGCAAACGGGCGCAGGCCCGGGGCGAGCATCTGGTAGAACGGGTTGAGGTCGGCAATGCCCATGAGCTCGGGGTTGGCAGCGTTGTTCATAAG
>USBX01000108.1 GCA_900552995.1 uncultured Collinsella sp. | reverse complement strand
AGATTAGCGAGTGTCTCGTGGGCTCGGAGATGTGTATAAGAGACAGGGGCAGAGATGAGCATGGAGGGGTTGAGCGAGGACAGGGCGTCCTGATAGACCATAGCGATATCGGTACCGCGCAGGCCGAACCACTCCTTCTTGCTCATCTTGAGCAGGTCACGGCCCTCCCAGAGGACCTCGCCGGAAAGGTGCTCATCGTCGTCGGTCAGGCCCATGATGGCCAGCGTGGTGATGGACTTACCGCAACCGGACTCGCCCACCAGGCCCATGGTCTGACCAGGACGGACGTCAAAGTTGACATGGTCGACGACGTTGATATCACCGTGATGCTCAAACTGAATGCAGAAGTCACGGACCGAGAGAATCGGTTCGACAGACTCGTCGGGCACATGGCGATCGTCACGCTTGAGCTCGACATCGCGCAGGGCGCCAAGGCGAGCGGAGAGGGACTGGGCCTGCTCCTTGTAGGCGCGAACGGGGTCGGAGACCAGCAGGTCGGCCTCGCGACGCTTGGAGGAATCGGTCGGATCCAGGGCGGCGGAGGGAGCAGCGGCCATGGCGTCGGTAATGCCCTCGGAGAGGATGTTGAGCGCCAGGCAGGTGATCATGATGGCCAGGCCCGGGAACAGCGCCTGCCACCAACGGCCGGCGAGCACGCCGCCGCGGGCGTCGGCGAGGATGTTGCCCCAGGTAGCGGTGGGCTCCTGGATACCAGCGCCGATGAAGGTCAGCGAAGCCTCGAAGATGATGGCGTCGGCGACCAGGGTAACGGTGAAGACCATGATCGGGGCGATGCAGTTACGCAGAACATGCTTGATCAAAATCCACGGAGCCTTGGCGCCGGAAACGATGACCGCACGGACATAGTCCTCGCCGTACTCGGACACGATGTTGGCGCGCACGATACGGGCAATCTGCGGAGTGTACATAAAGCCGATGGCGAAAATGATCGACGGCACGGAGTTGCCCAGGATGGAGACGAAGACGGCCGCGAGGGCGATGCCCGGGATGGACATGATGATGTCCAAGATACGCATGATCGTCTCGGAGACGGCCTTGCGCGAAACCGCTGCAAGGGCGCCCACGACCGAGCCGCAGACCAGAGCCATGGCAGTGGCGCCAAAGCCGATAATCAGCGAGTAACGACCACCGTAGAGCATACGCGACAGAATGTCGCGACCCTTATCGTCGGTACCGAAGATAAATCCGTTGCCGGGAGCCTGGCGAGCCGTAAAGATCTCGACCGGGCTATAGGGGGCAAGAAGGGGCGCCAGAATCGCAGTCAGGGCGACCAGCGCCAGCACGACGGCGGCAATCTTAGAAGACAGCGTCATCTTCTTCCAGCCACCGAGCTTGAGCCCCTTGGAGGCAGCCTTCTCGAGCTGCTCGGTTTGCTTCTCTCGAATCTTTACCATAATCTACACCGTCCTGATGCGCGGGTTGATGAGCAGGTAGAGCATGTCAACCACGATGTTGATGATGATGAAGGCAAGAGCAACGACGATAACGACGCCCTGAACCAGGTTCGCCTCGTTGCCCTGAACGCCCTGCAGAATCGCGGTGCCCATGCCGGGGAGGTTGAAGATAACCTCGATGACGACGGCGCCGCCCATGAGGTAACCGATCTTAAGACCGAGGGTGGTGACCGGGGTGATCAGCGCATTGCGAAGAACGTTGATACCGACGACGACCTTCTCGGGAACGCCGGCACCGCGAGCCATACGGACATAGTCCTTGTCGAGCTCCTCGACCATGGCGGTACGCACGATACGAGTCATCTGGCCCGTCAGCGGAAATGCCAAGGCGATGGCGGGCATAATCATGCGGCCCAGATAACCAGCCGGATTCGTGGTGAAGTGAGGCAGAGCACCCGATGCCGGGAGCACCTTAAGGTAGGAAGAGAACAGCAGGATCAACAGAACGGCAAGCCAGAACGACGGGGTTGCCAAGCCGGCGATGGAAAAGACGCGGATCACTTGGTCCGGCCATTTGTCGCGATACAGTGCCGCGATGACGCCGAGCAAAAACGAAACGACCGCACCGATGGCAAGGCCGATGAAGGTCAGCTGCATCGTGACGGGCAGGGCCGTGGAGATGCGCTTGGCAACGGAGTTGCGAGCAGCACCATAGGTGCCCATGTCGCCATGGATCAAATCGCCCATATAGCGCACGTAGCGCACGGGCCAGGGGTCGTCCAGACCATACTTCTCATGGTACTCGGCAACCGCCTCGGGCGAGGCACCGTCACCCAACGCCGTGTAGGCGGGGTCGGTCTTGGAGAACGACATAAGGAAGAACACCAGGACGGTGACGCCCAATGCCATGATCGGCAGCGCCACAAGACGCCTTCCAATCAAACGTAGCAAGTTGTTCACGTTCTCTCCCCTTTCTTTTGTCGGTAGGACCAACTGGTATATGAGTACGGATACTCATTACAAGACCCGAGCGACATCGAGGTCGCCCGGGTCTTTGTTTCAACTATGAGGATACGGTCCCAACGACCGACATCCTGCATACAGACTCAAGCGAGTCTTACGCCTTGACGGTCGCAACGCCCCTGAAGGACATGCTCGTCGTGCCGATGCCCTTGAAGCCATCGAGGGCCTCGCCGTTGGGCGCAGTGGACGGATCGTCCCAGGAAGCGGAGACGGTCTTGACGTGGACAACGGGGTACAGAACGGCGTTGTCGGCAATGATGTCGAAGCACTCGTTCCACTTCTTCTGCTGCTCGTCGCCCTCGGCGGCAAGAGCCTCGTCCATGAGACTGTGGAGCTTCTGCCACTCAGCGGACTCCTTCCACGGGCAACGGGTCTGCATCCAGACGTTGTCGCCGTACCACCAGTTGAGCAGCAGGTCGGGATCAGCGCCGAAGCAGGAAGGATCGCCAGGGGCAAGGAGGATATCGTAGGCCTCGCCGCCGTCGATGGCAGCGTAGGTGGCCGGCGAGGTATCGGTCTGGATGGTCACATCGAAGCCGAGAGCGTCGAGGTCGTTCTTGACCTGGGCGGCCATGCCCTTAATCTGCTCGTTGTCGGTGGTGCGCAGGGTGATGGCACCCGGGGTGATGCCAGACTCCTCGATGAGCTTCTTAGCCTTCTTGGCGTCGGTCTTGTACACCGTGGAAGCCTCATGATAGTTGGTGAAGCTCTTGGGCAGGTAGCAGCTGGCAGCGGTGGCAAGGCCTGCGAAGGTGTTGCTGACCATCTTCTCGGTGTCGAGCGCATACATGACAGCCTGACGGACCTTGACGTTGTTCCAAGGCTCCTTGGCGACGTTGAACATGATGAAGCGGGTGCCGAAACCCTGAACGTTATCGATCTTGCAGCCGGCGCTCTCGAGCTGGTCGACGGCATCAGCGGTAACGAGCTCCATAACGAGCGTGGAGCCCTCCTGCTGAGCGGTAACGCGAGCGGTGGGGTCGGTCAGGATGCTGTACTGGATCTTCTTATCCTCGGCAGCATACTCACCGTTGTACTCGGGGTTGGGAACCAGGGTGATCTCAGTATCGGAGATAGAGTCGTACATCCAGGGGCCGGAGCCGATCGGCTGCTTGGCGCGATCCTCCTCGGTCTGGGTGGCCGGGGTAACGCGGACGATGGCCAGACGATCCTTGAGCAGGGAGAAGTTGGGGACCTTGGTCTTGACCGTCACGGTGCTGGCGTCCTTGGCCTCGATGGACTCGAAGGGCTGGAAGAACGGAGCATAGGTAGCGGAAGCGGCGCAAGCGGTGTAGGAGGCAACGACATCGTCAGCGGTGACCTCGGTGCCATCGGAGAACTTGGCGCCCTTGCGGATGGTGACCTCGAAAGTGGTGTCGTCCACAGACTTGGGATCGTCGGTGGCGAGCTCGTTGAAGGTGCTGTAGTCGTGGTAATCGATGCCGTAGAGGCCCTCGACGACGTGCCAGTTAGCACCCAGGCCCACAGCGGAGCCGGTGCTGGCGGGATCGAAGCTGGACGGAGCGTAAGCGGAACCAGCGGTGATCACGCCGCCGCCACGGTTGGCGGAATCGGTGGAACCGGAAGCGGAACCCTCGTCGCTAGAGCTGCCACCGCAGCCGGTGAGACCAAGCCCTGCGACAGCAGCGACGCTGCCGGTGAGGCCGAGGAACGAACGCCTGGACATACCCTTGTTGATGATGGCCATGTCTTCTCCTATCAATAGAGAATCTTACCCGGGAGCACCTAGACGCGCCCCCGCGCAACTTGCGGACGATATATACCTTACCTACCGACGAACCCAACTGAGGTGCCGCGCTCGGCGACCGATACATACATACGCTTGAACGGTATTTACTACCGTTCACCGAATTCATTGACAAACGATTCGCCAGACAGTATGTATCGACGAGGTGAGATATCAGTCTTCGTCAACCCGCAGGATAGCAGGGTTGTTCACCATGGCTAGTCAAACGTTTTAGCGTTAATTCTGTCTCTTATACACATCTGACGCTG
>USBX01000107.1 GCA_900552995.1 uncultured Collinsella sp. | reverse complement strand
TTGTGGCCGCGACGGTGCTCGCCTGCGGCTATCTGGGCTATGGCCGATGGCTGGCCAACAAGTGGGGCGTTGACAAAGAGGCCCTCACGCCGGCCAAGCGCATGAAGGACGGCAACAGCTTCTCGCCCGTCTCCGCCTTCACCGCGTTCTCGCACCAGTTCAGCTCGATCTGCGGTGCTGGCCCTGTCACGGGTACGATCGTCGCCATGGCCTTTGGCTGGCTGCCCGTCGTGCTCTGGGTCCTCGTCGGCGGCATCTTCTTTGGCGCCGTCCACGACTTTGGCGCCCTGTACGCCTCGATGAAGAACAACGGCAAGTCGCTCGCTCAGCTCATCGAGAAGTACATCGGCAAGACCGGCCGTCGCCTGTTCTTGCTGTTCTGCTGGCTGTTCTGCATCATCGTCATCGCCGCTTTCACCGATATGGTCTGCAAGACGTTCATGTTCACCCCGGCCGTTGACGCTTCTGGCGCCGCCACCGGTGCCGTCGACTTCGCCAAGTCCTATGCCGCCGGCTGCGCTGGTACCATCTCCATCCTGTTCACCTTCGTCGCTATCGCCTTTGGTTGGGCCCAGAAGAAGTTCAACCTCACCGGTGCTGCCGAGTTTGTCACCGGCGTGGTCCTCATGGTCCTCATGTTCGCCGTCGGCATGCAGTTCCCGGTCTACCTGGACAAGTTCCAGTGGTTCGCCGTCGTTATGGTCTACCTGGTCTTCGCCGGCGCTATGCCCATCCAGATGCTCAAGACCCCGCGTGACTACCTCACCTCGATCATGATGATTGTCATGATCGCCTGCGCTGTCCTCGGCATCGTCGTCCTTGGTGTTAACGGCCAGGCCACGATGACCGCCCCGGTCTTTACCGGCTTCTCCAGCGCTTCCGGCATGATGTTCCCCGTCCTGTTTGTCTCCGTTGCTTGCGGCGCTCTCTCCGGTTTCCACAGCCTCGTTTCTTCCGGCACCTCTTCTAAGCAGGTCGAGAAGGAGCAGGACGCCGTCAAGGTCGGCTATGGCGCCATGGTCGTCGAGTCCTTCGTCGGCATCCTCGCCATCATCGTTGCCGGCATCATGTTCTCCGACATGAACACCGCCGGTACCGGCGCCCTCAATGCCGGCGTCGCTTCCACCCCGTTCCAGATCTTTGCCGCCGGCATCTCCCGCGGTATGCAGGCCTTTGGCGTTGACGGCACGCTCGCTACCGTCTTTATGACCATGAACGTTTCCGCTCTGGCCCTGACCTCGCTCGACGCTGTCGCCCGCATCGCCCGCACCTCGTTCTCCGAGTTCTTTGCCCAGACCAACGACGCCCTGGCCATCGAGTCCAAGGCCGGCTACATGAAGGTCCTCGGCAACCCCTGGTTCGCCACGGTCGTCACCCTGCTTCCCGGCCTCGCCCTCGCCTTTGGCGGCTATGCCAACATCTGGCCGCTCTTTGGTGCCTCCAACCAGCTGCTTGGCGGTATGACCATGATCACCCTCGCCGTGTTCTGCAAGTGCACTGGCCGCAAGGGTTGGATGCTCTACGTGCCCGTCGCCTTCCTGCTCTGCTGCACGTTCACCTCGCTGGTCCAGAGCGCCATGGGCTGCATGACCGCCGTCCAGGCTTATGGCTTCTTTGGCACCATCCCGGCTACCGCCACCACGGCTGCCGTCTCCGTCGCTGCCACTAAGGGCCTGCAGCTCGTCTTCGCTGTCCTGCTGATGGTCCTGGGCCTCATCGTTGCCGTCAACTGCCTCAAGGAGTTCTTCGGCAAAGAGGCCGGCTCCATGCCCGACGAGGAGCCCGAGTGGTCCGAGATGGGCAAGGCTGAGTACGGTCGCGCCGCTGCTGCGGAGGCTCCCGCCGACGCCGAGGCTGTCAAGGCCTAGTCGACTTGATGGAGTGACCGTTCCATCCATATGACTCGGAAAGACCGGGTCCGCGACTTCGCGGGCTCGGTCTTTTTTCATGCGAAAGCGGGTGACGCTCGAGTGTTCTCGCAGATGTTTTGCGTGGATAAGGGTGCGCGTTGTACCATATAGACGTATATGTGTACATATGAAAGGGGCCCCGTGGCCAAGACGGTATATTCCGATAATCAAAACAATGTCGATGCTTTGGCTGAGCGCCTGAGCAGCCAGACGTCGCTTTCTGCCGAGCGCGCCAAGCTGGTTGCCTACGACCTGCTCTGCCGCAAGGCGCTCAAGATCAAGTCGAGCGCGCTGGCGCAGATTTTCCGCTCCGTCGATAAGGAATGTGACACCAAGGCGATGCGCGATGAGCTTATCGCGGCAAATATCGTGACCAAGATCGAGGGTAGCGGCATTAACGGGCGCCCGGCGTTCTATACCATCAATGCCGAGATCCGCGATGCCCAGGAGCAGCCTGCCGAGTCCGTCGAAGATTTTGTCGTCGAGGATTTCGCTGACGTGCCTGCTGTGGAAGAAGTTGCTCCGCGTGAGCATGTCGATACCGATGAGTTGCTCGATGAGAACGTTGTGCGTGCCTTTACGGCCAAGGCAGGACGCGGCGGTTTTGGCGGGGGCGGCAAGCGCGATGCACAGCGCCGCGCCCAGCAGGAGCGCTTCCGTCGCGCCGTTGCTCGAAAGGGCGAGACGGATGCCGAGGCTGTTGAGACCGAGGTTGCTGCCGAGTCGCAGAAGCCCGCGAGGGAGCAAAAGCCCGTGGAGGCCCAAGAGCCCAAGCGCCGCCGCGGTGCTCACTTTAAGGCTGCACAGCAGGGTGCCGCGCGTGAGGTCGAAGAGTCTTCTGAGGTTGCAGACGATGTTGAGGAGTCTGCCAAGAGGGCTCCGGGTTCGTGTCGTCCCGGCCGCGGTTTTGCGGGACGCGCGTATCCCGTAAAGCGTCAGGAGAAGGGCGAGCCGGCTTCGACCGCTCAGGCCGAGAAGGCCGAACAAACCGAGAAAACCGTTGAGCCGGCGACTCGCGAGCAGAAGCCTGTTGAGCCGCAGCTTGAGGTTGATGCCGAGGCCAAGGGCCAGCAGCCTACTGATGAGCAGACGGAGCAGGGCGCGTCGAGCAAGCCTCGCCGCCGTCGCCATCGTGGGGGCCGCAGTTCCCATGCCGAGACTGCAACCGAGAAGACCACGCCGCAGAACGAGGATGCGAAGGCCGAGGTTTCTTCGGGGCAGCCTAAGCGCCAGCCGGCGAAGGAGAGCAAGTCCGATCGTCCGCAGAAGCAGGCGTCTATGCCGAAGCGCGAGCGCAATTCCCAAGGCGATTCTAAGCGCAAGTCTCAGAAGAAGCCGGAGTCTGCCGCAGCAGATACTGCTGCCCAGCGGTCTGAGTCGGCCGTCCACGGTGAGGTCTCGGCGTTTGCCCTTGCCCGCGTTTTAGGCAGGCAGCTGCTCAAAGTTGTCCCTACGCCTTCGGCGCTCTCTAAGATCAAGGAGCAGCAGACACAGATCGTAAAGGTCGAGGGCAAGGACGGCAAAAAGGCTCCGCAGCGCACTCAGCACAACGAGATGTCCAACCGCAAGATTGCCGAGGAAATCGCAATCATCCAGGCTTGGATCGAGCAGAACCGAGGTGCCGATACGCCGGTTGCCTCGCGCCGCCAGCGTGCCTACCAGATCTTTAACGACGAGAAGGCTTTTGACGGCAAGCACGGTGAGCGCCTGATAAGGCGCATGACCGAAAAGGGCATCAGCATGCAGGCGATCAAGGTCGCCCCCAACCGCCCCGTGCACTTTACGGGTTTCTTTACGCTGGGCGCCGATAAGCCGTTCATTATGGTCGAGAACCTGGACACCTATGACGAGATCGTCAAGCTGCTGCGCGGCCGCAAGCACGCCAAGCTCTTTGGCATCAAGGTGGGTGGCGTGATCTTTGGCGGAGGATGCAAGGCAAGCGTCTCGCATGCCCTGGACGATTATCTGGCTGAGATTGGCTATCGCTTTAACTACGTCTACTACGTAGGCGATATCGATCGCGAGGGCGCGCGCATTGTCGAGCAGGCTCGCAATGCCAATGTCGTTGAGATTCGCCTGCATGCCGGCATGTATCGCGCTATGCTCGCCGAGCATAAGCGTCGCGTGAAGGCCGGCGGAGAGTGCGAGCCCGCGGCTGCCAACCAGGGTGTGCCGCAGAACCTGGCAGCGACGATCAAAGATCTGCCCATGGTCACGCGCGTGCAGTTCCGCAACGTGCTACGTGAAGGCGGGCGCATTCCGCAGGAGATCCTGATGACCGCGGACTATCGGGATGGCGACTCGGGAAGCTTCGACCGCATGCTTAACAACTAAATTCCGCCGGCCCCGGGAGAGCGGGGACACCGGCTTAGGTTTCCTGCTCTACAGTCCTGCTCACGACGGAGGCCACATTAAGTGGCCTCCTGTTCGTGCGGAACTCGCGATAAACCTAAGCCGGTGTCCCCGCTCTCCCGGGGCCTGTGGTTACCTGGTTGTTGCATGCGGCTCGCTTTTCGGACTGTCTCTTATACACATCTCCGAGCCCACGAGACACTCGCTAATCTCGT